>JAQVHG010000071.1 GCA_028696365.1 Methanofollis sp. | reverse complement strand
CCAGATGATACTATGGCGAGTTTAGGGAGGCCAAAAAATCGCGTCAATTTCCAGGGTTTTTCCTGCCCTCCAGATGAACGCCCTGAGGGGGAGATGCCCCCTAGTATCTCTCGCACTCATATGCGCCCGGAGCATGCGGGGATACTCCTCAAATATCTCCTTATTTGATGATCTGCCGCCATTTTCTTCCCCTATCCAGATCTCTCCAGATCGCCCCCCAATCGGAGGTTCAGATCCCGGATCTGAGGCCAATATGAGCGAATTCCTATCTAGAGGAGAGCGGGTCTCACCCAGAAGTCATCCCAAAACTCTCCAGCCCTCCCCTTCTCAGAAGAGAGCACTGAATGTGGTGGAGAGATCCTCCCTCTCTCCGTTGCCCAACGATGGCTTCATACCTTCCAACTCCACCGTGCCGGGGGCGCTGCCCCCGGACCCCAGCGATAAAGATTGATTGAGCCGGGAAGGCATCATGGGCAACTGTGACGAGAGTGCTGCCGTCCACGACCTATCGTGTCGTGGGGGGTTTGGGGGGCGGCACGCTCCCCGACAGAGAGATTCATCAAGAGGATCTCTACAGAGCCGAAAAAATAGTTCTGTGGCTTTGTAGAAATCCTTACCTATTGTGTGGGTGAGAGGTGTGCCCCCCCGCCTTCCTGCCTCTTCAGCCAGACCCCCCCAGGGAGCACATGATAGGATAGGAAGGCAGAATCGATGACCATGAGAAGAGTACTGCCGTCCTCGACCTATCGTGTGGCGGGGGGCCCGGGGGGGCGGCACGCCCTCGACAGAGAGATTCATCAAGAGGATATCTACAGAGCCGGAAAAATGATCATCCCCATCAGGTCCATCGCTCCTCGATCCCTTCATCATAAAGATCAGAGAAGAAGGACACCAACCCTCACATGATCCCCAACTCTACCATCCTCGACCAATCGTACCGCGGGGGGTCCGGGGGCGCAACCCCCGGCGAATGGTGAGGGACCTACTCGCTAGGATCTCACGATCACCGACGACGGCGCTCGTGGGCCTCCGGCCCCAGAGCGCCTTGTCAACGAAGATGGAAGGAGACGAACACTCCCCGAAAAGAAAAAACGATCACCCATACGTGATCCACCAGCGTGCGATCCTCCACCGATCGTGATCGCGGGGGCCCGAGGGCAACAAGTGTGAGCATGCATGAGCCACGCAGAAAAACCCTCCATACCCCGCACACGCAGACTGATACCACTCTCTTATCTCTCGCCGCGTCCTATTGAGACCCTCGGCGCGACCGCTAGAGGTAGGCGGGCAATTCACACGTGTGCCGAGAAAGGTAAAAGCCCCCACAGAGCCGAAAAATGGCCCCGTAGAATCCCTCACCAGTTCTTGGTGTGGATGTGACTCACCTCTCTTCTCACATCTTCGGGCCCGAGGCCCTCTTGAAGACCTGCAAGCCTACTCAAACTCACTCCCACTCGTTCTCCAGAGAGGAAGATAGGGGAGGGAAGGCACATTTGAAATCCATGAAGAGAGATTGTCGTCCACGACCTATCGTGTGATGGGAATTTCGGGGGGCGGCATGCCACCCCAACAGAGAGATTCATCCAGAGAGCTCTTACTGAACCAAAAAAGAAGAACCGCTCCCACCAACTTCCACTCTGCGCTCCCCCCTCACGCCCTTGCACCAGACCGTCCACCCCTCAATCATCGTGCCCATTCCCTACCGCACCATAGAAATTATCACGAAAGATCGTCAATAACTTCCCCGATTCAATTCAAAACGACTTTAACCCCCTCAGCCAAACGCGAAGACACCATTATGCAGACCAAGATGATGATGTACCGCGAATCACTCAAAGAGTGGTACGACGGCGAGTTCCGCGAATGCATGCGTAACGTCAACCTCTACCATGCCGTCATGCTCAAGGTACACGGGATCAGCGCTGAGCAGATCGAAGTCAGAGAACTCTTCTGAGATCTACCCTGACGGAATTTTTCTAGATCTGAAATTCTATTTTTAGAGGGCGGACAGCGGGGGTCTCGCCACCTCTCATCATTCACCTGGCAAGGAGCGCAAAGAGGATACGGGCAACCTCGGTCGGAGTGACCCTGACACCAAGACGTGAGGTATCAATCTCATCGACCCATGCGGGCGACGGACGGCGCCCGGCCTTCATCCTCTCCAGGAGTGTGCGCTCCCCCTGCATCCCAGGGAAAGTATCGAGGACCGCCTGCGTGTAGCCCTCAGGGTCGTCGAAGTGATCGAGGAGAAGACGGGCAGAGAGGAGGGCCGGAACAATCCCGTCGCCGACCAAAGGATAGGCGCACCCGATCGCCTCACCCACCCCCCAGATATTCTCAGAGACAAAAGGCAACGCCTTGTACGGCGACGTGACCCGCAACCTGCTCTTGCACCCGCAACGCGCCTCGCCGTCCAGGAACCCCGTCTTCCCGATAAGCCCGCTCGGATCGACAAGATGGCTGAGGCACCCGACATGCCACTCCCCCCCGCCGAGCGGGAAGGCCCAGGCATACCCCCCATGGACATACTGCACCAACGGGAGGGCCGACGCTCTGCTCCCGCCCTGCACCCTGAACTGGACACACCGGCAGAAATCGTCCCCTGCGATCGCCGGAAGATAGGCCCGCGCCGTCCCGGTGGCATCGATGACCCTATCATATGCCGAAAGGTCAGGCGTCTCTTTCCGCACCTCGATCCCGCCCCTTAGATCGGCAACAAGCGCAGGCTTCCTGATCGTCATCAAGTCGGCCTCCACCCGCTGCCCCTGGAGAAGGAAGGCATCAAAATGTTCGATCACGTATTTCTCAGAGTCCAACCCCTCGGCCTCAAGCACGGCAGGAAAATCCCGCGTCGCCATCCAGGCACACGGAGCCGCCCGGCACGCCGTCTGCACCGGGAGGTCATAGAGGTCGACTACATATCCCAAATCTGAGAGTCGAGAAGCAAGAAAACTCCCGGCTACACCTGCGCCTGCCACGGCTACTCTCATACCCCCCACTTGCTCTGCAAAACCCCATCAACCTTGCGCCAAATTAGTTCTGCATGACCAATCCATGAGGAAGCCTCACCTCACCCACACCCACTATGACCAAGCGCGCGAGGAGATCAATATGGCCGTAAAGAGGGCAAAATCCGATATAAGTCCAAATATCCCAGTCTCCCAGAATCCTGACAAGAGCGGACCATGATATAAGATACTCTAAAGAGGGCCTGAGAGGAGGATATACCCCTGCCCCGACATGGTACATAATGAGGATTGAACACACACTTGTAAGGAATGCAAGAATATTGTGGCTTCTCAACTTTTCCTATCTCCCCGAATATCCTCAAGGCAATAGAAGATATGGGCTTTGAGGAGCCAACACCCATCCAGAAACTTACCATCCCAAAGATTCTGGAGGGACAGGACGTGACCGGTCAGGCCCAGACCGGTACCGGTAAGACGGCGGCATTCGGGATCCCGCTCGTCGAGAAGGTTGACTATGAGGACCCCAGGACACAGGCGCTGGTCCTCTCCCCAACCCGCGAACTCGCCCTCCAGACCACAGACGAGATCAGAAGACTTGCCCGTTACCAGGGAAAGATCTCAGTCGTCCCCATCTATGGTGGCCAGCCAATCGGACGGCAGATTGGAGCACTGCGGCGCGGGGCGCAGATCGTTGTCGGGACGCCAGGACGGGTGATCGACCACCTGGAACGCGGCACCCTCGTCCTCGACAATGTACAGACCGTCGTCCTCGATGAGGCCGACCAGATGCTGGACATGGGTTTCAGAGACGACATCGAGCGGATCCTCTCCGAAACCTCTGACGAACGCCAGACTGTTCTCTTCTCCGCAACGATGCCCAAGCCGATCAGGGACATCTCGCGCCGCTTCCAGCAGGACCCGGCATTTGTGCGAGTGCAGCAGAAAGAGATGACCGTCCCGCAGGTGGAACAGTTGTCGGTGAAGGTCAGGAGGAGAGAGAAACCTGAAGTACTCTCCAGGCTTCTCCAGATCTACAACCCAGAACTCACAATAGTCTTTTGCAACACCAAAATAGGCGTGGACGACCTCACGGCACAACTTCACACACTTGGGGTCAGGGCCGAGGCGCTCCATGGAGGCATGAAACAGGTGCAACGCGATCGGGTGATGGGCAGGTTCAGGAACGACGCCATCGACGTGCTCATCGCCACCGACGTTGCAGCCAGAGGGATCGATGTCGAAGACGTGGAACTGGTCATCAACTACGACCTCCCCCAGGACCTCGAGTATTATGTCCACCGGATCGGCCGGACTGCCAGGGCCGGACGTGGCGGCAGGGCGATCACCTTCATCGGACCGCGGGACGGCTACCGGCTGAGGACGATCCAGCGCCGGTGCCGGGCCAGGATCCATTCCATCCCGATCCCGACTGACCGAGACGT
Organism: Methanofollis sp.; assembly: GCA_028696365.1. Classification (GTDB taxonomy): domain Archaea; phylum Halobacteriota; class Methanomicrobia; order Methanomicrobiales; family Methanofollaceae; genus Methanofollis. Next base: position 4,938 of record JAQVHG010000071.1, on the reverse strand, counting down.
GGAGGAGAGCAGGATGCGCCATCTGGCCGAGAAGGTCAGGGAGACGATCGAGGAGGAGGACCTTGACCGGTACGCCGGGATCATCGACAAGGTGATCGGTGAAGATGAGCTCTCTCCCAGGGACGTAGCAGCAGCCGTCCTGAAGATAATGCTCAGTCGCACAAGGCGGCGGACGGCCTCATCTTCGTCTGCGGCACCGATGGATAGGAGTGAAGTCGAGGCCGGGATGGTCCGTCTCCACCTCAATGCCGGTCGAGACCGCAACATCAGGCCCAAAGATATTGTAGGGGCCCTTGCCGGCGAGACCGGGATCCCAGGGCGATCCATCGGGGCGATCAGGATCGAAAACACCGATACCTTTGTAGAGGTGCCCGAAGAGTCAGCAAAGACCGTTGTTGAGCGGATGAAAGGCAAGAGCATCGGGAATGTCCGTCTCATCGGGGGGACATGCCTCACCCTCCCGATGCCGGCCGACCAGTGAGAAGTATTCTCTTGGCTTTGTAGAATCAGGCATGAACCTGGGGCTCACGCAGACGCGATGAAAATCGTGCACTGATCTGTGTTCCTCCTTCAGGGCAGGACACCACGCGGGGAGATCATCGAATGGCCTCCCCCAGCGCAAGACGACAGGAAAGATTCTGTGATGAGGGCGGTCATTCAGAACGACGCACTTTCCATACCACCGCACCTGGGGGGCACGCCCCCTGCCTACGTTTCTACACCACTAAGCATGCTCTTTTTTTGTGCAGACTACCAGAGTCGGGGGCCAGACCCTCATGGCCCTGTACGCCCTGCGGCACCCCAAAAAAGAGGCCTGAGAGAACTCTAATAATGCCGCCTTCACCTGCGCGACAGAGCGCCGATATACGCAGAAATATAGCTTAAATCACGTAAATAGGTGTGTATATTTCTTTTTGATACTCTTCCATCTGCCCCCAACCGGTGCGGCCGCCCCTCTCTGCCATCCACCTAACCGATGAGTATGCCCTGCCTGAAGACCCTGACCTCGACCCAAGAACACCCAGATGGGTGGCATGAAAGGGTCGTCATCTGATCGAAGCACCCACAAGTATAAATAGAGGTATCTATATCAAAGAATGTGTTATTTCAACCCTCCTAAATGCATTGAGGCAGGGTTGACCGAGGAGATGAAGAAGAATGAGTGAACTACCTATTGCCCCGGTTGGCAGGATTATCAAGAATGCCGGTGCAGAGCGCGTGAGCGCCGATGGAAGCGAGGCGCTTGCTGCGCTTATGGAAGAATATGGGACCCAGATGGCGAGGGAAGCGATCAAACTCACCAGACATGCAGGACGCAAGACCGTGAAAGCGGTCGACATCAAGATGGCGTCAGAGATCCTCAAGTGAACTCCGCAGAATTCTGCGGAAAAGCAAATTTCCCCTCTTTTCAAAGGATATATATATTCCCGAAGCGCACCGAAAAACCATGAATAAAATCTTCTCACGGAGTCTTGCGCGCAAGCAGGTGATGAGCAGTGATGGTATGCTCATCGGCCAGATCAAGAACCTGCTGGTCGACCTCGACAGCGGTGAGGTGATCGACCTGATCGTAAAACCAGACCAGACCTTTGACTCCTCCGGGTACCGGATCGACGGTGAGATGATGTTGATACCCTTCGAGGCGGTCAAGGACGCCCGCGACTATATCGTCGTCGACCGTTACCTTTCCAGAAAGTAAGGGCGGTATCGCCTAACGATCTCAACGAAGCCTCCCCCATACTTTTTCTCTGCAACATATTCTGCCGCTGCCAATGGTGCAGGAGCCGCATTGCCAACCGCAGCCCCGACGCCGGCACGTCTGAGCATCTCGGTATCGTTTTCTGAGTCACCTATCGCCAGAAACTCTTCAGGTGCAAGGCCCATTAGGTCAGCAAGTTCTGAAAGGCCGCTCCCCTTCGAGACCCCCGCATACTGGAGATGGATGGCAAACCCTGTGTCGATGACCCTGACCGGCATATCAGCGATGACCTCTGCAGCATCGGCCGGACTGACGGTGCGGGCAAAGGCGATGTCAGCAAAACGATTTTCAGGAGAATAAAGCGTGAGGGCCTTGCCCTCTTCTGCAAAATGATTCTCAATGCGGTGGAATGCCTCCCAGCAGATCTCCTGACGACCGGCGACATGGAGAGTGCCGTCGAACTGGTGGCGATAGACCCCGCCGTTCTCTCCGATGATACTCCCGTCTGTCCCGATCATCTTGCAGAGGATGTCAAGGGAACAGGTGGTGTTGCCGCTTGCAAGCACCACCGGTATACCAGCATCCACGAGGTCACGGATCGCAAGAATGGCAGCGGTAGAGATCCGCCGCCTCTGGTCAGTGAGAGTCCCGTCTACGTCGGTAACAACCGCCCTGAGCACTCCTGACCACCCTCAGGGCTTGAGCCCGCCTTCTTCGACGACGAACGCCGCCTCGCCCTCGGGTAGGTTCGGGCTGTCCACCAGTTTTGCAATCCTGCGGCCGCCCTTGCTCTTACGGAGGTATAACCTGAACTTGGCAGCATGACCAACGATATTGCCGCCGATCGGTTTGGTCGGGTCACCGAAGAAGACGCCAGGGTTGGACTGGACCTGGTTGGTCACCAAGGCCACGGCATTGAACTCCTCGGCAAGTTTGGCCAGATCGTACATGTGCCGGTTCAGTTTCTGCTGCCGCACCGCGAGGGTCCCCCTGCCCGCATATTCTGCCCTGAAGTGTGCGGTGAGGGAGTCGATGATGATGAGCCTCATGGGGTGATCGGTCTCCTTCAACTCGTTGGCGAGGTCGCGTGCACTCTCGACCAGGAGCATCTGGTGGTCTGAGGTGTAGCCCTTTGCTACATGGATGTGTTCGAGGAACTCCTCAAAGGGCGGCACGTCATATCCCTCCAGTTCAAGACCCCTCACCATCTGTTCGATACGCTCTGGGCGGAACGTGTTCTCGGTATCGATGTAGACGCACGATCCCCCAAGGCCTCCGAACTCCTCGGGTATGTAGGCGTTGACTGCCATCTGGTGGGCGATCTGGCTCTTGCCTGAACCGAACTCACCATAGACTTCAGAGATGGACTTGGTCTCCATCCCGCCTTCGAGCAGGTCGTCGAACTCAGGGACAAAGGTCTTGAGTTTCTTGACCTCTTTGCGATCTTCAAGGACGGCGATCCCAGTCTTGAACCCACCGATATCGGCGAGTTCTCGGGCACCTTTGATGACCTTCTTTGCGCTTGCCTCCCCGATCTCTGCCGCTTCAGCGAGGTCGGCAGGCGAGGCGGTGGCGACACTCTCAACCGTTGCATACCCTGCATCCCTGAGTTTGTCAGCCGTGGTCGGGCCGACGCCAGGGAGGTCTTCAAGATCCAGTGAACCAGAGGACATAATTTTTTTCACTCCTTTTGATATGTGGTCTCACACCAGCAGAAGAGGTGCGGAATGCCGGGAAAAATACACGCGAGATGGTGGTCTCCAGGCACACATATCATTTTCGCACTCCCTCCTATAGTCACCTTCCCGTGCGCGGTGTGAAAGTGAACACGCCGGTGGGGGGTGAGTGCCTGTGCCTTCGCGAGATCTCTTCCTGACATTCGCGCGGGTGAAGATATTAGAGATCAATCTTGGAGGTCATCCCAAAACTCTCCGGCCCTCATCCTCACCAATGAAGAGCGATGGATGACAATGAAGAGATCCCCAGCTTTTTTCATCGTGCATCCATACATTCGTCGCCGTCCCCCTCGCCCCTGCCGGGGGCTCTGCCCCCGGACCCCCGGGATGAAGATAGGGGTCGGGAAGGCATATTCAAACTCCCTGAAGAGGGATTGCCGTCCACGACCTATCGTGGTGGCGGGGGGTCCGGGGGGCGGCCAAGCCCCCGGCCAAAGAGGTGGGAAGGCGGGGGACACACATTTTCCCCACACAATAAGTGAGGGTTTCTACAGAGCCTAAAGAATGGATATTCGCGCAATGAAGAGAGGAAAAGAGGCCTACTCCCCTCTCATCTTCCCGAGCATTTCATCAAGATCTGCCAGGCGACGCTCAAGAGCGGAGCGACTGGTCACGGCCGGTTCGACCGCGCAAGGGGTGATCAGTCTGCCTCTCTGGACACCGTCCACCCGCACCTCCTGACCAGGGAGAAGATCGCAAGAGAGAAGATAAGTCTCGTGCCCGTCGTCGAGCGTCGTCCCCAGGCGCGAGGGGACAACCGTCCCTTCAAAGGAGATCTCGAGCTCGTGCACCTGCGGGAGGACGAGCAGGCTTCCCCGCCCGACCGAGACCTCCACCCCACCGTAACGTCCCTCCCTGGCTCGGGCATGATAGACCTTCACCTCCTCATCTGGGCTGAGGGGTTCGAGGGCCTGGTCGCCCCAGAGGACCAGGTGCACCGTACCTGTTTCATCGACGAGATCGAGGTTCCGCACCCACGAGCGCGTCCCCTTCCTGGTCATGAACCCGTGCGGCGGTTGCACAGCGGCGATCTTCCCGGCCAGCGAGACAGTCTGACCCGAGTGCACGTCCCTCGCCTGCGTGAGCAGGACCTCTACCTCGCGCTCGGCCGGTTTGATCAGTCCCCCTTCACCGAGGCTGAACTCAGTCCCGTAGCGCCGGTCCCTGCCGCCCGGACGTGCGCCGACGATCCTGACCGACTTGCCGGGATAGATTTTTGCGAACAGGGTGGGTTCCCAGCAGACGAGCCTGGCTGTCCCGGTCTCGTCGCCGATCACCGCGGGGACCATCGCCCCCACCGACCCGTCCCGCCGGGTGAAGACTTTCTGCTCCTCGATGGCCAGCACCCGCACCACCAGGTCGCCGGTCCCGGCCGGAGAGGAGCAGGTCCTCTCGGTGCCAAAGGGGCACTCGATAGCAACAGTGGACTTCCTGAGGGCCATGGCCGAAAGGCTCCACCCGCTCTTGCCAGAGAGCCGGCCGATCACCTCAAGCACCTCCCCT
>JAQVHG010000070.1 GCA_028696365.1 Methanofollis sp. | reverse complement strand
TCTGCCTGGGGTTGCCGAGCCAGGCCGACCCGTCCTTCTCCATGTCGGCCCATGAGACCATCCATGGGAGGTCCAGGTCGCCAGCGGGAGGAAATGCGGCGGCCTCAGAGGGGAGGAGGCAGGCAACCCCAGCGTCCTCCAGGGCCGGGAAGAGGTCTTCGAGGAAGGTGAAGATCCCGGTTTCAGCCCGGTGGTGCTCGCCGAAGGTCTCGTAGTCGAGGAAGACATGGGCGCAGGTGCCTGGCGAGGCGGCGACCCACCAGGCATAGGTCTCAGGGTCGAGCGGATACTTGTCCCATGCCTCCCACGAGAACCGAAACCCGATATCGTCTGAGAGTGGGTAGTTGCGCATCAGGACCTGGAGGCCCTGGCAGGTGTAGGGCTCGTTGGGGCTCTCTTCCCCGAGCACCCACCTGGCCCCTTCAGTGTACACGGCCAGATACCCGAGGTCGCGGACGGCAGCGGCGATGGTATTGTTCAGGGCGAACTCTGTGTTCTCGGCCACCTGTGGGCTCTTTCCGAAGAGGTCCTCCATCAGCCTGGCATGCATCTGCACCTGCTCGACAAACTCGGTGGGCTCCTCAAAGAACCCGACCAGACTGTGATAATAGGTCTGGGCCAGGATCTCGGTGTGAGGGTGACGTGCCGCCTCGGTAAAGAGGGTGAGGGCGTCAGGACTCCAGCGCTCAAGTTGTTCAAGGACTGTCCCCGAAAAGGAGAGGGCACACCGCAGCCCGTCGTCCAAGGCGTCGAGCAGGATCTCGGTCGCCGGGAGGTAGCACCGCTCGGCCACGCGGCCGAGGACCTCCTGGTTCGATGGAGCAAAGTAATACTTCTCCAGATCTCGCCGTCCCTTCGCCATCTCAGGCCTGAACTCAGGATTGAGACGGAACGGCTGGTGCACCTCAAAACCCAGACAGAGCCTGGCCATCGTTCCCCCCGCTCAGGCCATGCAGAAGGCCTGTAACCGTACTCCTCTATCCAGGGATTGCAATAAAATGCTTTCCCTGGCCATGAAGAGATCTCGGGGAGCGATCTGGTCCCTATTGATTGAGAGATAGAGGAGATCATCTGTATGCCGGTCATGCAGAGAAAAATTCATTCGACTCTACAGAACTTGTAAATCGATTTTGTAGATTAACTTCCTGACAACTCTCTGTAGGGGAGGGATGGCTTTAGAGGGCGAAGGATGAACACTAATACCCTCTTTGTAGTCATTGATTACGCCTTCCCGGCACGAAGATGGGAAGAGGCGAAGAAAGAACGTGACGTGAGGAAACAGTCCCCCACCACAACCGTTACAAACAAGATTGGAGAGAAGACCGCACCCCCTCACAGAGAACATATCCCAAAACTCACTGGGGTTGAAAATGATCTTGAACTGAATTTTTCGTTCCTGAATTTTTAAACCCTATCCTCCACCAGGGGGCGTGCCGCCCCCCGGACCCCCCGCCACACGATAGGTCATGGACGACAATCTCTCTTCATAGATTTCAAATATGCCTTCCCGACCCTATCTTCATCCTGGGGGTCCGGGGGATGTGGCGATGGGGACAGGAAGGCAAAATCGATGACCATGACGAGGGTGCTGCCGTCCTCGACCTATTGTGTGGCAGGAAGTTCGAGAGGTGGTACGCACCCCACCAGAGAGATTCATCAAGAGAACTTCTACAGAGCCATATTCAGTAATTTTACTGGCTCGAAGGAGCATTCATTCATGCCGGACCTTCTCGGCGTCCTTCTGTGACCGCCTGAGCCGGCGGGTGGCCAGAGTGGCCAGGAAGACCGCGAAGATCCCGGTGAGAAAGATTCCGTCAAAGACCCCCGCGCCGCCGATGGAAAGGAGGGCAGGTGCGTCCCCAGCGATCACCTGAATCGTCCCCGGGGTTGCCAGGTTGAGGAAGTCGGCCCCGATGAGAGTGCCCATCGTCCCGCCGATATAGGCGGCACCCGCCGCGGTCGGGCCAGCCCCGGTGAAGAGGAGCCCTGCGGCCGCGCCGACGAGTGGAGAGATATAGAAGGGCATCAAGATCCCCTCGCCTGCGACCGGGAAGGAGAAGAGGTACGAGACCACGGTCACCACCGCCACCGAGAAGAGGGACGGCATGAGGGCCACCCGTCTTTTGACCAGGATCTCAGCAGAGAGCGCGATCGGGATGAGACACCCGCCGACATTCACCGCAAGGGTCACCCCGTTCACCGTCGCCAGGGGGATATCGATGAAACTCCCGATGAGGGCGCCAAAGGTCATGAAAAAGGCGTGGGAAATCTTAATGCCTGCGAGTTCGAAGGCCTCCTCACTGACGAGGATAAAGAGGTAGAGGAGGAGGACCGGCACCATGATCACCGCGAGAAGCACGATCTCATTTGCCGAGAGTATCGGGATGAGGGCGACGGCAGGAACCCTGCTCAGGATCATCATCGTCTCCTGCCCCTCAGAGGTGATAATACCTCTCCCTCTCGCGGAGCACATCTCAGGGTTCAAATTCTGGGGCCTGTAGAAACTCTCTGAACTGTTATCTCTGCGTGGGGCGTGCCACCCCCACCGAGCATCCCGCCACACGATAGGTCGTGGACGGCAGCACTCTCTTTATGGTCATCGATTCTACCTTCCCGACCCTATCGTGATCCCAGGGGTCCGGGGGCAGCGCCCCCGGCCAAAGGGGTAGGAAGGCGGTGGACACACGTCTCCCCCACACAAAAGGTGAGGGTTTCTACAGAGCCAGAATAGACGAACATGAAGATGGCGCTGCCAGCCTCGACCTGAAGGAGTCAAGAAGATTGGAAATCTTTGAAGGCCCGTTCTCGCCAGAGAGAATTATCAAGAGAAATTCTACAAAGCCAGGACAACGCCACACTCAGGAACACATGGCCGATTCAGTCAGAAACGAGATAATACCCTCAAAAGAAGAGAAGATGATTTAATCCTGTCTGGGGTGCTCTGCCTCAGGGTCTCCATTCGACCCCTGCAGATCACAGGAAAGACAGACCTCAGACGACGCCTCACCCTCGTCCATCACCCGGTAGGCATCGGCAAGAACCGAGGCATTGGACGCAAGGCCGGCGATGAGGATCGCCTCAAGGACCTCGTCGCGGGTCGCACCCTTTGCCATAGCCGAATGAATGTGATACTCCACACAGTGACGGCACTTAAGGGCGGCGCCGACGGCAAGACTGATCAACTCGATACACTTTGGGTCCAGATGGCTGGTCTCAAAAACCGAGTTCTTATACAGCAGATGAGAGAGGAGCACTTCAGGCCGCTACCCCATCCGTTTCAGGATCAGGGGCGCCCTACCGAACTCCCCTTCAATCTCAGAAAGCCAGCGTGATGCAGTCTTATCGGTGCCTTCCTCGAGGATGGCGGCGAGTTTCTCTTCGTAATCCATCGTCACACCATGAGATTGGTTTCTGAGAAGGGTTTAATCCTGACCCATATGTAGTTGCGCATCCGTGACGGGAACACCTCAGCGACGTCCCCGACGGTGACACCCTCCTCAATCTCAATCTCCTGGAGTGACTCTGCATATTTTTCGTACGGGAGTTTTACCCGTAACCCCGCGATCTGGACCGTGACCGGCGTCGGGTGCGTGACAATATGGATCTCAGGCACCTTCTCCATGATCACGTCCATCAGCCTCGCCGGCGAGACCGAGAGCGGGTCCTTTGCGATCGCCTCGCGCCGCTCGTCGAGCGCCCTTGAGACTTCCTCGACCATCTCGTCGAGGGTCGCCAGCTCTTCAGGCTTCTTGGTCCGGTGCATGCACCGCCCTAGATCCCCGACATATCCTTCCACCGGTGGAGCGACGACCGCCTTCAGCCTCTCCGCCTCAGGAGCGCCGGTCACGACGATCGGGACCTTAATCCCCTTACGCAGGGCCGGGAACTTCTCCTTGATACAGGCCTCAAAGGACCCGAGCACATAGACCGCAAGATCGTGCTCATTGATCACGTCCCGCTCCTCGGTGTTGAGGTTTGCGATCCGCTTCCCGAACCCTCGCGCCAGCCCGACCATATTGGTCTTCGCCCCAGCCCGGCGGAGATACTCGGCCACGTCGCAGGAGACATGGGGAAGGTGATGGATCTCAAGGCTCGGCGAGACGACAGCGATCTCAGTGCCCACCAGCGGAGCGACGGTCACCTCGCCGCCGAGGGGTTTGCCCACCTCCCTGATCAGGTCGACGTCCTCTCGCGGGACCAGGCACTGGAGGACGACTTCCTGGGCGATCATGTGTTTTTGGACGATATATCCGCCCAAGTCTTCGATGAGGTCGACGACCTGGTCATGGCGGTAGACCCCGCCCTTGTAGGTGATCGGGACAAAGATCATAGCACCACCCCGATCTTCTTCAACTGCTCGGCGACAACCGTCTCGACCACCTCTTCAGGGAGGGTGTCCTCGCTTGCCACATAATAAAAGACCCCCTCTTTGTGGTACTGCCGGCGGACCTTGAAACCCTCGGGGGCGATGATCTGGAGGGCATAGACCAGGTCCTTATACAGCCCTTCCTCTGGATCGGCGATGACGATCTCCTCGATCCCGCGCGGATCCTCCCCTGCGGGCACAGAGACCAGCACCGAGAACCGGTCAGGCTGGTCGACATGCTCCTTGCCGTAGCGCTCCCAGAGGACCTTGAGCATCGGGGCAAGATACCCCTCGTCCCCGATCGATAGGATTGCCCGGCCTTCCTCGTCCACGTTTACATCGGCGGCGTCACGGACTCGGATCAGACTCCCGATCGGATGGGTGGTTCCCACCGCCACGAAGAGCGGCACCCCGGGGTCGACGAAAATATGGATCTTCTGCACGATCCTGACCAAGTCAAGGTCGAGGAGGACGTCGTTGGCGACCTCCTCGTAGGTCTGCTTCCCCCTCTCCTCTGGAGACTCGACCACGAAGTACTCGATTGCCATCTACTCTCCCCTGATAAATCCAGACGCCAGGAGCGCACTCCCGACCGATCCGATATACTGGGAATACGGCGGGACGACGATCTCGGTCTGGAGGAGTTCGCCCATCGCACGGACCAATCCCTGGATGAGCGAGGTGCCCCCGACCATGATCACCGGCTCCTTGATGTCCACCTCCTGGAGCTGCTGCTCAAAGACCTGCTCGGCCACCGAATGGCAGGCCGCTGCGGCGACGTCTTCACGGCTGCTCCCCTCGGCAAGGGCGTTGACCAGGCTCTGCGTCCCAAAGACGATACAGTACGAGTTCATCGGGACCGTGTCCTCCATCCCCTTCATCGCGAGAGGACCGAGTTCGGTGATGTCGACCCCGAGCCGTTTTGCGGTCATCTCCAGGAACCGCCCCGACGCCCCGGCGCAGATCCCGCCCATCGTAAAGGTGCCCGGGATCCCGTCCTGGACCGTGATGGCCTTGTTGTCCATCCCGCCGATATCGATGACCGTCGCCGACCCGTGCTGCCGGTCGGCGAGGTAAACCGCTCCTTTGGAGTTGACGGTCAGTTCTTCCTGGACAAGCTGGGCATTATACTTCTTCCCGATAAGATAGCGCCCATACCCCGTCGTGCCGATGGCCTCGATATCCTCGAACCTGAGCCCCGCCTCCTGGAGGGCAAGTTCGACGACCCCATCGGCGCTCTTCAGCACCTCAGTGGTCGGGAGCCACCCGGTCCCGACGATCTCGTTGTCCTTCATTATCACCGCCTTGGTGGTCGAGGAACCTGAGTCGATCCCCATGGTGATCCCCTCCTGTTCCTCACGGGCGAGTAGGGCACGTCGCCGTGCAATGGTGGTGAGGGCCTCCATCCTGGTGAGGAGGGTGCCCGAGGTGGTCCGTTCGGTAAAGGAATACGAGACCACCGGAAGAGTCGAGTTTTCGTGGATATACCGGCGCAGTTCGTTCCTGACGATCGCCGCCTCCGCACACCTGAAGCAGGTGGCGATGAAGACGGCGTCGGCATCGATCCGTCCCTCGACCAGGGCCTTTGCCCTGGCGATTGCGAGTTTGAGGTCAGGACTTCTCACGTCGAGCCCGAACTCTGAGAAACCCTGTTGCACGTCGGCAAGGGCGATGTCGGGGAAGAAGACCTCGGCGTCCACCATCGCGGCGGCATCATAGATCTCCTTCTGGACCCCCGAATACTCGGGGCCGCAGGAGAGTTGCGCAATCCGCACCTTCTCAGTCACGCCGACCCCTCCGTCTTCAGCCCGGTCAGAAACTCTTTGATCGCCGCGACAAACCCGACGCCTTCCTCGTCGCTCGTCGGGTAGGCCAGATCAAGGAGCGGGATCTCTTTGTGCCTGAGATGGAACTGGATCAACTCGTTCGTCCTGGCGCATCCCATGCACCCAAAGGCATAGTCGGGATCTCGGATGATGATCGCCGCCTCGGCCTCCTCGATGAGAGGACCATACACCGCCATCCGACCTCGGACCCCTGAGGGCACCTCGACCGCCGCCCATTTCAGCCCCTTCTTCGGTTCTTCAGGGGTGATCTGGAGCGGGGGACTCTCGATCCCTGGCGTCTGGATGCGTTCACGTATGCCGATCGCCGATCCTAAAGGCTCGTGCCCGAACCTGGCGACCATGTCAGAGAGGATGAGGCTTGTCGCCGGATAGATAAACACCTTCACCATTCTTAGGGCTCCTCTGCTTCGATCAATTTCTTCAGTCTCCTCGGGTCGAGCGGGCGTGCCCGCTCTTCTTCTGGCCGTCTGGCTGCGGCCGCATGCATCTCTGTATCGTCCATCCCGGCCACGCGCCCAAGTCCATGCGAGATATATCTGACCCGTTGCATCTCGAACTCGTGCCCGAGATACCCAGGCCGTGCCCCGCCCAGGTTGGCCCGGCACCGGCGCTCGTCGCCAGGCGGGAACCCCCGGTCCTTGATGAAAATATGCGTCGGGTCAAACTCCCTGATCGCCTCGATGAGGGGTTCGACCTCCTCAGGGGTCCCGGTCACCTGGAGACCAAAACAGGTCTCCTTGATCATGACCCCGGCAGAGATCTCGTAGGCCTTCACCGCCAGATCCTTAGGGGTGAGGAGGGGCGACTCGACAAAGACGTACTTCGTGACCGTTCCCTGATAATTGGGAATGTACTCAGCCATTATTTCCGCACCTCCTTGATATAGACCTTCTCTCCCTCACGGAACGCCGCCAGTTTCTCCATGTCGAGCACCTGTCCGATGATGTTCGTGCCCCCAAAGGGTTCTGAGGTCGGCCCAAACTCAGAGTTGTCACTCGCCCGCACACCGACCATCCCCACACCACGGCGCGACTCGTTGGTCATTGCCAGCAGACCCGCGGGCACGATGTCATGTGGCGTATTCTCGGGGATGATGTTGATCTTCTTTTTGATCTTGGGCTTGAAGAGGACGACGTCCTCGAAAATGAAGAGCACCGGCATCGATCCGACGGCATGCGTCTTCAACCCAGTGGCACGCCTGAAGATGTCGCAGGTCATGGGAGCAGCAATATCGTCGAGGGTGATGGAGACGACTGCCTCTGCTGGCATGACCGAGAGGGTCACCGCCCCCGCAGCCAGGGCCTCGAGGGTGGTCCCCGGTTCCTGCCCCACGACCACCAGGTTGTCGCCCTTGCCGTCCAGGCTGACCGCGATCCCGCGCTCCTCTGCGACCGCCATGGCGTCGGCAAGGGAGAGCCCCACCAGGTCGAAACGCGGCGGGTCGACCGAAACCGCAAAGCGCTGTCCCTTCCCTGCCAGTTTGACCAGTTCGATCCCGTGGACGACCTGGCCGACAAGAGTGTGGGCCGGGTGGCTTGGGATCTCCTCACGGTAGATATAGACCGCACCGCGGGACCCCCCCGCGGTCCGCACCGTGACCGCACCCTCGTGCCGCGGCTTCTTGCGGTCCATCGGGACATCCATCGGGGCCATCGTCTCGTCCCTGATATGGGTGCTCGCCGCCCGCCCGACGACAAACGACCCCTCCTCAAGGGAGAGGAGGAGATGCTCGACGCTTTTTGCGGTCGTGGTGTCAGACCGTCCGTCAGCAAATCCTTCAGCATCGATCTCGACCCTGGTGACGACCTCGGCCCCATCTTCGAGAGGTGTTGCCGGGTCGATGGTCACAAAAGAAGTCGTGCGGTCGGCCCACGAGATGACCCGCTCGATCCCGGTGATCTCGGCGCCCTGAGTCCAGCGGTCGATGACCCCGCGGCCTGAGACGACCTGGCCGATCACCCCGCCGTCGGTGCCGGCGCCGAAGTCAGCCCTATGATCGGCACGACAGAAGAGGAGAAGCGACTTTGCCGGGTCGTAGCCTGCACACCCGAGGACCACATCCCCGCGGGTGTAGCGGTGCGGGGCGCGGTCCGGATTTACGCCTGAGACAAACGGTCCGAATGCCGCGGCGTAGCGGTCGCTCCACCGTAAGGAGCGAGGCCCGCCCTCGCGCAGGGCCGTACCGTCGTCGAAATATTCAGAATAGAGAGGGGTGATCTCAACCACGACCTCTCCGGCCGTCGTCAGCACACGGATATGCTCGGTCCGCGCGGCCTCGCGGGTCGCCGGCCTGATCACTGCAACGACAAAGCCCCAATCATGGTCAGGGAGGAGGTCGCCGAGGGTTGCCCCGTCAGGGAGCGCCACCTGCCTGCCATCGAGCAGAACCTGCATACTCCTCTCCCTCCTTCAGGCCTCTGGCTTGCCCATAATCTCGCGTTCTTCCTCGGTCAGTCTGGCAAGCACTTCTTCAGGTTCGCCGAGGGCGATGATCTTGCCGCCCCGCATCAAGGCGATCCGGTCGCAGATATCGTGCACGAAGTCCATGTCATGAGAGACCACAATAAAGGTCTCGTCCATCTCTTCTCTGGCGTGCATGATCGAGTGCTTCACGTCGACCTTGGTGATCGCGTCCATCGTCCCGGTCGGTTCGTCCAGGATCACGATCCTCGGTTCTCTGATAAGCACCTGCGCCAGGGCGACGCGGTGGCGCTCACCCTCAGAGAGTTCGCTTGGCCTGCGGTCCAGGATCTCCCTGCTCTTCTCCTCAGGGAACCCGGCCATCTTCAGGGTGATGACCGCCTTTCTCACCGCAAGTTCCTTGGGGAACTCGAGCCCGATGGCGTCGGTGAGGTTGTCGAGAACCGTGCGGTGGGGATAGAGGTCGTATTCCTGGTGGAGAAGCCCGATATAGCCCTTAGCCCGACCGCGGAACTCGATGCCCGGTTTGGTCATGTCCACCCACCCGTCACCGATCCGCACATTCATCTCGCCGCCGGTCGGTTCGATGATCCCTGCGATCATCCTCGAGAGTGTGGTCTTGCCGGCCCCACTCTTCCCGATGATCCCAAAGACTTCCTTCTCCTTCACTTCAAAGGTGACACCGTCGACGGCCTTGACCATCCCGCGGTCGACTGAGAGATAGCGTTTGATGACGTCGCGCGCCACCAGCACATCCTCGCCGAGTTCGGCCTCCTCGTAGGTCTCGGTGTCGGAGTAGCCCTCCATG
>JAQVHG010000069.1 GCA_028696365.1 Methanofollis sp. | reverse complement strand
TTAATCCCCCGCTTTCTCCTGCGAGAGCCCGATATAAAGCGTATAGCAGAGAATAAACATCACGAGCATGAACGGAAACGCTGCGGTGATCGCCATCATCTGGAGGGAAGAGAGTCCTCCGGTGACAAGGAGGATGATCGCCACTGCCGAGAGCGAGAGCCCCCAGAACACCTTCTTGTAGATTGGCACGATCTGTTTTCCACCAGAAGTGATCGAGCTGAGGACCACAGTTGCAGAATCCGCCGACGTGACAAAGAACACAATGAGAAGGAAGATTGCAATGAGCGAGAGGAGAGCCGAGAAGGGATAGTGTTCAAGGAACACAAAGAGCACAAGCGAGACGTCCTCACCGGCGACGGCGGCAAGGTCGACTCCCTGGTGCTGCTGGAGGTACAGCGCCGACCCGCCGAAGACTGAGAACCAGATAAAAGTGAAGAGGGTTGGGACCGTCAGGACTGCTAGGACAAATTCCCGGATCGTCCGACCCCTTGAGATCCGTGCAATGAAGAGTCCCACAAATGGGGACCACGAGATCCACCAGGCCCAGTAGAAAACTGTCCAGTCCCTGCTCCATTCATACCCGGCAAATGGATAGGACTGGAGACTCAAGTCGATGATGTTGTTGATGTAGCCGCCGAGAGTCGAAGAGAAGACGTTGAGGATGTATGGGGTCGAACCAAGGGCGAGGATAAAGATGAGGAGAGCGGTCGCCAGGATGATGTTGACCTTTGAGAGGGTCTGCACTCCTTTCTCCACCCCGAGGATCGCAGAGGCCATGAAAAGGGCAGTGGCGATGACGATGATCCCGATGGTGACTGAGATCGCAGACGAGACCCCGTAGAGGTGGGTGAATCCACTGTGGATCTGGAGGGCGCCAAAACCCAGAGAGGTCGCGGTCCCAAAGACTGTCGCAAAGACCGCCAGGACGTCCACCAGGTCGCCGGCCAGACCATATATCCGTTCGCCGAGGACGGGGTAAAAACAGGAACTGATGAGTGCCGGCATCCCGCGCCTGAACGAGAAATATGCGATGGAAAGGCTGACGATTGTGTATATTGCCCATGGATGGATCCCCCAGTGGAAGAATGAGTATCTCATGCCAAATTCAGCGGCTTCAGGGGAGGCAGAGGTGAGAAACGGGGGTGGTTGAAGGTAATGGACGAGCGGCTCGGACACCCCCCAGAAGAGGAGGCCGATACCCATCCCGGCAGCAAAAAGCATCGAGATCCAACCGAAAAAACTGTACTGCGGCCTTTCGGTGTCATGTCCAAGTTTGATAGTACCGTACCTGGAAAGTGCAATGCATACAGAGAATGTGAGAAAGAAAAAGGCCGAGATGAGATATAACCAGCTGAAGTGGTCAAGGATTGCGGCGTGGATCGCAGAAGATATGGTGTCGAGGAGGTCGGGCCTGAGGATGCCGAAGACGATAAAAAAGAGGATGGTCAGAGACGAGATGAGAAAGACCCCTTCTTTCCTGAGATAGTTACGAAACATGGCGGCCCCTCGGGTGCGGCACGAGCAAGATCGAAGCCTTTGATTCGTTCACGACGCGTTCAGGAGTATTTCCCATCGGGGCAGAGAGAAATGATGGACTTTTTCTTCCGAGGACGACGATGTCGGCGTGGATCTGGTCTGAAACATTGAGCACCTCTGCAGCGGGATCTCCGATCCTCTCTTCTGAGGAGACCTCCTGAAAATAGGGGCGAAGTGTTTCCTCCACCGTATACAACTTCTCGCCGACGAATCTTTTCCTCTTCTTTTCAGTCGAGGGATCAGCCATTCTCCCCCTGACATGGAGGACATGACACCGAGCTCCCTGAAATTCCATCACATACGAGACGAGACGTTCAGACGCCTCATCAAAATCGGTCGCATAAAGGACGGTCAGATCCTCGCGACTGAATCCTGCGTGGTCGCCAGGCATGCGAGGTCGGATCTTCTGAACAAATACTGGTACATCTGAGAGACGGAGGAGATCTTGCGAGACGCTCCCAAGGAGGATCGTTCCGATATGCCAGCGACGTTTTGCCCTCATAAAGATCTCGTCGGCACCTTCCATGAGTGCGGTCTCCGCAATAGACGAGGCGATATGACCGTTGCCGGTCTTTGTCTCCACTGAAAGCCCTGCCTCTTCAAGTGCTTCCTGCAAGAGCGTGAGCCATGAGAGGCCTGAATTCCTGAAGAATGAACCTGGCTCGTTCACATGAAATAGACAGACCGAGCAGGCCCCGAGATCTCTCAAGATTGTCCCGATCTTTCTCAATTCCTCAGGCCTCTCACCATATGCGACCGGGATCAACGTCTTCTCAAACATCTCTTATTACCCCTGCAGGAACAATCCAACGTCTGAACCAGGCATCAGATAGAGATGCAGTCGGCTTTTGACATCATTAATGTACCGGAAGCGATGACATAACGATCAAGCCATAGATTAACTCTGAATTTTAGGATGTCCAGTACTGCTCTGGATGTTTCTCTCTGTGGGGGTTTACCGGTCGGAGCCCTACGAGTCTTCTTGACTTTCTCAGTCCGTCCCCCCAAACCCCGCGCGAGCGATAGGTCGTGGACGGCAATCCCTCTTCAGGGAGTTTCAGATATGCCTTCCCGGCTCAATCCTCATTCCGAGGGTCCGGGCGGCACTCGCCCTCGGCACGGAGATGTGGGAAGGCAGGGGAGTCACGCGTGCACTAAAAAGAGGTAAGGATTCTATAGAGCCAAAAAATTACTTTTCTGGGTTGTCTATCTCTGGACACCCCTCTTCCTCTTCCCGTCTGCATCCGGCGATCCTGATCGCCTTCCCATGGACGAGTGCGTCGGCGACTTTCTGTCGCGCCTCGTGGAGGTCGCGCCAGAGCGTCTTCCTGGAGACTCCCATCGATTCGGCCGCTGCCGTCTGGTCAAGACCTTCGAGATCGACAAGCCTAAGGGCTTCCACCTCTTCAGGAAGGAGGAGGACGACCTCTTCGGGCTGTCCACAGAGCGGACCAAAACACCTGAACGAGGCATCTCCGCGGATCATCCGGTGGGCCCTGGGCCGCCCGCGCCCCCGGCCGTAACACCGCCCTCCTCCCCTTTCATCCATTGAGGTCGAGCTCCGCGGTAAGTCTCTCTTTGATCTGACGGAGGGCTTTTGACGCTGGAGAGTCAGTGGAGGTGATTGGCACGCCCCGGCGCACCGTGGCCACCACCGCTGAGTCGAATGGCACTTTGCCGAGGAGGCGAAGTCCTTCGTCCTCGCAAAAACGCTCGATCTCCTGGCATACCCCAGGTTCGAGATCGAAACGGTTGATGACCACAAAGATCTCCACGCCAAAACGCCTGGAGACATTGACGACTCTCTTGAGGTCATGAAGCGCTGAAAGACCAGGCTCAGTGACGACCACCACGGCGTCCATGCCGCTGACCGTCGAGATGAGCGGGCACCCGATCCCTGGCGGACCATCGGCAAGGAGAAGCCGACTCTCACCTGCCATCTTCTCGGCCTGCTTTCTCACTTCATGGACGAGCAGACCTGAGTTCCCAGAGCCAGGGTAAAGTTTCGCATGAGAGAGATGACCCTGGTCAGTGCGGGAGGCAAGTACGTCACCGGCCTGGTACGGGTGCATCGTCGCTGCTCCAGATGGGCAGACCCAGACACAGACCCCGCACCCCTCGCACTTCAAGGGGTCGACGACATATTCCTTCTCTTCTTCATGGATCGCGTCGAACCGGCATGCGTCCACACACCGTCCACAGAAGAGACAGACATCCTGATCGATCTCGGCCTTCTCAAGGCCCATGAAGGGTTCTGAACTGGTCACCTCGCCGTCAAGGAGGAGTCCGAGGTTTGCGGCCTCCACGTCACAGTCGGCGAGCACTTGCCCGGTCGCAAAGAGGTCGGCAAGGGCGGCGGCAACCATCGTCTTCCCGGTCCCGCCCTTCCCGCTGATCACGGCAAGTCTGATCATACCTTCACCTCACAATGTCTGGCGACCTCGTCCCAGAGCTCGGCGAACCGCTCCTCCCATCTTGGGAGATCGCGGGCGATAAGCCCGCCGCGGTTCTGGACCGCCGCGACCTCGCGGTCGAAGGGGATGGTCATCAGGACCGGGAGGTCGTGTTCCTGGCAGAAGGTGACGGCCGCATCATCCTCGCCGTCACTCCGGTTGATCACCACGCCGGCCGCAACTCCGAGGGCCGCGGCCGCCCGCACCGCAAGGTCGAGGTCGTGAAGACCAAAGGGTGTTGACTCGGTGACCAGGATGCAGAAGTCTGCTCCTTCAAGGGTCTCGATCACCGGGCAGGCGACACCAGGCGAGGCGTCATAGATGACCCGCCCCTCGTCCCCGCCCTCTTCCTTGGCGTCGGCGATGACCTTCGGTGCCAGGACTTCGCCCTCGTACATCACGCCTGAGATAAGAGTGAGACCGGGGAGGGGATGCGAGGTGGTGACCACGCCGATCTCCCGCCCGACCTCAGTGATGGCATCAACAGGACAGACGAGGGTGCACCCCCCGCACGAGTGGCAGAGTTCTGAGAAGAAGAGGACGCGGTCTTTGAGCACGGTCAACGCCCCGTACCGGCAGAAATGTCCGCACTCCCCGCAGAGGGTGCAGCGTTCTGAATCGATCGCGGGGACCGGGACCGGCACCCCTTTCTTCTCACTTTCTCCGGGAAAGAAGAGATGGAGGTTGGGCTCTTCGACGTCGCAGTCGACGAGGGTCACCCCACCGCGCCTTGCGAGAGCGTACGCAAGGTTCGCCGAGACCGTTGTCTTTCCGGTCCCTCCTTTCCCACTGGCTACCACGATCTTCATGGCTGGCGATCAGAGGATCTCTGAGAGTCCGCCCTGCGTATACTTCTCAAGAGCCTGGGTTGCCGTCGCAGCGTCCCCGAAACTGTAGACCTTGATCCCAGCTGCCTTAAGAGCGGTGGCGGCGTTGCCTCCAAGCTGACCGGTGATCAGGACCGTGGCGCTGTGGTCGACGAGTACCTGGGCAGAACGCGGACCGACGCCGCCGGCGGCATCGACAAGTTCGTTCTTGACTGAAACAAAAGTTCCAGCCTCAGTGTCGGCGAAGACAAAGTACGGTGCCCGACCGAACCTGGGCTCGACCGTCGCCTCAGCACCTTCGCCCTTCGCGGTGATACAGACAATCATTGAGATCCCTCCTCGCAGTTCTCGTGTTCTTCCTCGCCATGGGTGCAGGTGCTCTCCCCTGAGGAAAGTTTTCCGGCGGCAAACTCTGCGGCCACCGCATCGATCTCACCTGAGACCCCAAGATAGACCTCGATCCCGTTCATATGGAAGAGGTCAACAGCCCGGGGACCCATCCCGCCGGCGACAACAGTGTTGACACCGTGTTCGGCAAGAAATACTGGGAGACGCCCTGGCTCATGGCCTGGACTAAGGAGGTCGGCCTGCCTCACGCCTTTCCCATCTTCAATATCAAAGATCGCGTAGCTCTCACAGTGTCCGAAATGTGCAGAGACGATCTCTCCGTCCTGTGCTATCGCAAGTTTCATATGTATTCCACCTCCACGACCTGGGTGAACAGATCTAATCTGCCCCCGGTGCGCAGACATATTTTGTACTCATATGCGCACAATTAAAAACCCTCCGGTCTGGGCAGGGTGTGAAGTGGCAGTGACAGATCTTTCCTTGATAACCAGACGCCTGCCCTCTGAGGAGCGCACAAACTATTTCTTTGGAGAGAGAGATATATATTAGTCTAATCTCTCGGGCCCGTAGCTTAGTGGTGGAGCGTCCGGCTCATAACCGGACGGCCGTGGGTTCGAATCCCTCCGGGCCCACCTGCATTTTGAGAAAACGTGAACAAGACGGGCTCAATCGTGTTTTTAGCACCCATGATAAGAGATTCAACGAATCGAGAAGCATTCGTGACAGATTCATGCAAAAAATCTCGGGCCTCATCCGATAGGGTGAAGGTGCATTTTCTCCGTTTCCGGCAGTATTTCTTTTCTTTTGCCATATTATCTATTCTCCTTTCTTTTTTCTACTGTCCATACAGTTCTGTATCTGTCCGGACAGTTTCGGATCGTCCGAACACTTCGTGCAACCCGGGCCGTGCGTGAGGAGGACACCATTGAATGGTGCGCCCCCCCCGTTGAGGTGTCGGCGCTCTTGGCCATCCTCCATACTCTCTGAACTCTGATAGAGAAGGTATTTTCAGACCGCCACCCTTCGATCCATCTTGTTCAGATGTCCCGCATGTCAGGAAGAGACGAACCCCTCCCCCTTTCCTCTGAGATTCACATTCTCCAGGAGAATTCTCCTCCAAAATCGGAGAAATAGAGGAGAAGAGAAGAGAACTGAAAAGATAACCAAGGAGAAAGTACAGGAGAATATTTTTCTTTTCTCCTCTGTTCTCCTGATTCTCCCGACCAAGCAGAGCCCATTTATGCCACATTAAGCCAATTCAAACCAAAAATTTAATTTTAACTATAACACAGAGTGAAGTTCAAGAGGCCGGATCCCACAGCAGAAACGAACCGTCAAAGATCACCAGTCTATCATTTCCCAGGGAATGACGAAGATTTCGGCCCCCCCCCTCGATCGAATGTGCAGAGGATCGCACACTCGGAGATGTACTAGCCCATGCTACGACTGGAAGATATCAAAAAAGATTCTGCCGTCAACGGGATTGAACAGGGCCAGATCGTACGTATCGTCACGACCGACCCGGTCGGCGAGAACGCGCTGACGGTCTACTACAAGACCACCGATGGACAGGTGAAGGAGCAGATGCTCTTTCGCTCCAGCGAACCTTCGCTCTCCCTCGCAGAGGCCGGTCGACCGTGGGCGTTTGACGCACCCGGCGAGGAGTTCAAACTGGCGGCAGAGGCATACCGGATCGACCTCGCCTATCTCTTCGACCCGATGATGGCGGTGCACACCTCAAACGTCGAGCCTCTTCCTCACCAGATCACAGCGGTCTATGAGTCAATGCTCCCCAAACAGCCGCTCAGGTTTGTCCTGGCAGACGACCCCGGTGCCGGCAAGACGATCATGGCGGGGTTGTTGATCAGGGAACTCCTGATGCGGGCCGACGCCGAACGGATCCTGATCGTCGCCCCTGGCAGTCTGGTGGAGCAGTGGCAGGACGAGATGTTTGAGAAGTTCGGACTCTCGTTCACCATATTTTCCCGTGACCTTGTCGAACAGTCGCTGAGCGGCAACCCGTTTGAAGACCATCCCCTGATGATCGCCAGGCTCGATCAACTCGCCAGAAACGAAGACCTGCAGGAAAAAATTGACCAGAGCCGGTGGGATCTCGTGGTGGTGGACGAGGCCCATAAGATGTCGGCGACAGTCAATGGTACGAAGGTGAAGAAGACCCAGCGGTTCAGGTTGGGGGAACGCCTCGGTGCTCATAACCGCCACCTACTCCTGATGACAGCGACGCCACACAACGGGAAGGAGGAGGACTTCCAGCTCTTTCTCTCTCTGTTGGACTCTGACCGGTTTTATGGAAGGTTCAGGGACGGTGCCCATAAGGTGGACGTCTCCGACCTGATGCGCCGGATGGTGAAGGAAGACCTTCTGAAGTTCGACGGGACGCCTCTATTCCCGGAACGGATCGCCGAATCGGTCAATTATACCCTTTCCGATGCCGAAGCCGCCCTCTACCAGGAGGTCACGCAGTACGTCCGTGAGGAGATGAACAAGGCCGACCGGATCGGGAACAACCAGCGGAAAGGAACAGTTGGTTTCGCCCTCACCGGGCTGCAACGGCGGTTGGCGTCGAGTCCAGAGGCCATCTATCAGTCGTTGAAACGCCGTCGCGAGCGTCTGGCCCGCCGCGTGGAGGAGGTGAAGATCGGTGACCGTGGGCGGGCGGTCGCCGAGACACTCTTTGATATGCGGACAAACGGCGACGCGTGGGACGCCGACGAGGAGATGACGGCCGACAGGTACGAAGAGTATGAAGAACAGATCGTCGACCAGGCCACCGCGTCGCAGACGATCCACGAACTGGAGGCCGAGATCCGGATCTTAGAAGGGCTGGAGGAACAGGCCAGGCAGATCGTCAGGTCAGGGCACGACAAAAAGTGGGAGGAACTCTCCAGACTTCTACAGGATACCCCGCAGATGCACGGGGATGAAGGGCGGCAACAGAAGTTGATCATCTTCACTGAGTACAAGGACACTCTCCGCTACCTGGCGACGCGGATCCGCGGGTTGCTCGGGTCGGAGGAGGCGGTGGTCACCATCGACGGCAGCGACCGGCGGGAGGAACGGCGGAAGAAGCAGGAGATGTTCAGGAACGATCCAACGGTACGGATCCTGATCGCCACTGACGCGGCCGGGGAGGGCGTGAACCTCCAGAACGCCCACCTGATGATCAACTACGACCTGCCATGGAATCCCAACCGCCTGGAGCAGCGGTTCGGTCGGATCCACCGTATCGGGCAGACCGAGGTCTGCTGGCTCTGGAACCTGGTGGCGGCCGAGACACGGGAGGGAGATGTCTATCAGCGGTTGCTCCAGAAACTGGAGGTTGAACGAAAGGCCCTCGGCGGGCGGGTCTTCGACATTCTCGGCGATGTCTTCGACGAGCGGAGCCTGCGTGACCTCCTGATCGAGGCGATCCGGTACGGCGACGACCCTGAGGTACGGGCAAAACTCCTGCAGCGGGTGGAGGGCGCCCTCGATACTGAGCACCTGCGGGAGGTCATGCGGCAGAACGCCCTCTGCGAAGAGGTGATGGATGAAGGGCGGTTGTTCGCGATCCGTGCCGAGATGGAGAAAGCGGAGGCGAGGAAACTTCAGCCATATTTTATCAGGGCATTTTTTTCCAGAGGATTTGCAGAGTTCGGAGGAGAACTCAGGTCGCGTGAGCCCGGGCGGTGGGAGATCTCCCATGTGCCAGCGGCGATACGCGAGCGTGACCGGCAGATCTCCGGGCGTGACCGGCGGTATATGCAGCCGGTGATGAAGCGCTACGAACGGGTCTGTTTTGAGAAGGAGTATGTCCGTCTGCTCGACCGCGTGGGGGCGCCGATGGCAGAGTTGATCCATCCGGGCCATCCGCTGATGCAGGCGGTGACCGATCTGGTGCTGGAGGCGCACCGGTCGAAGTTGCGGCAGGGTGCGGTGCTGGTCGACCCGAACGATCTGGGCACGACGCCGCGGGTGCTCTTTATCATCGATCATTCGGTGCGGGACGGGAACGATGAGCACCGCACGGTCTCGCGGCGGATGCAATTTGTGGCGATCGATGCCGAGGGACGGGCTGAGAACGCGGGGTGGGCACCGCACCTCGACCTCCAACCGATCGGTGAGGAGGAGCAGGCGCTGGTTGCGGACGTTCTCGCGTCGCCGTGGATCAACAATGACCTCGAACGGGACGCCCTTGCCTATGCCACCGAGCGGCTTGTGCCCGAGCACTTCACCACGGTGAAGGAGCGGCGGGAGCGGACGGCCGACCGGACGCTTTCGGCGGTGCAGGAGCGGCTGGTGAAGGAGATCAATTACTGGTCTGACCGGTATCTGAAACTGCAGGACGATCAGCGGGCCGGGAAGGACGTCCGCCTCAACCTTG
>JAQVHG010000068.1 GCA_028696365.1 Methanofollis sp. | reverse complement strand
GGTAGAGCACGTGTCCGCCTCTGCCGACGGCGTGGCGGTTGAGTCGCCTGGACATGCAGGGGGATTGGAGGGAGAGGTGATAAACACGATCTCAGAAGGAGATCAATTGAGAAGATCTTCTGGGTTTTGTAGAGACCCTCTTGACGGTTTTCTTTGGTGGGGGGCTTGCCGTCCCAGGACCTCCACGGCACACGATTGGTCGTGGACGTCAACACTCTCTTCAGGTCTATCAAATGTGCCTCCCCGACCCTAGTTCCCCAGGCGAAAAACGATGAAAAGACGGGTGATCCCTCCCCAATTTCCAGGAAGATTTCTATAATGCCGTAAACTTCATCCTCCGGCTCTGTAGAATTTGGCATGAACCCAGGGCTCAGACATACTCGATGAAAATTTCTCGTCGCATGCTTTCTTTCTCTTTCCAAGACTGGAGAATCAGTGGAGTCTTGTTCAGTCGCCGCCCTCTACCTGTTCTCGTCGTGGCGGGATGACAGGAGAGATCCTATGATGGGGGCGGCACGTCTGTTCTCGCATATTCTTCTTAATGCAGATGGGAACTTGGTGCCTCCCGGATCTCAGAACGAAAATGAAACGGGGGAATACAGGAGAGCGGCTCTGAAAAGCCGATAATCACCGCCCGGCGCCGTTTCGCTTCGGGTCCTTCAGTCCCCCGCTGAGGGCGAGGACGAGGCCTGCTAGACAGAGGACGGTCACAAAGATCCCGAGGAATGCATCGTGGGTCGGCACCTCCACGCTCCACCCGGGCACCGCCACGGTGTGGAGGGTGAGGAAGATCCCGGCGATGATCGGCCCGATCATCCCGCCGAGGTTCTGGACGGTGTGATAGACCGCGGTCCCGACGCCGGTCTCCTCTGGCCGCACGGCGTTGACGACGATGATGGTGTTGCTGGTGAGGGCGACCGACATCCCGGCATTATAGAAGAGTCCGGCGACGACGAGCGAGGCGACCGAGAGGGGGAGGAAGAGGTAGCAGACCGCCCCCACCGCTACGACCGAGGTCCCGAGCAGCATGGCGGTCCGCACGCCCCGCTTCCTGATCAGCACCCCGGTGAGCGGGCCGCAGATCATGTCGGCGATCGCTCCCGGCATCATTACGAGCCCCACGGTCAGTCTGGAGAGCCCAAGGCCTGTCGGGCTCTCGATGAGATAGGGAAGCGTCTGGATGATGATGAACGAGATCATCGAGACAAAGAACCCGATCGCCATCGCAATGAGCACCGGCGGGTTTTTAATCATCTCGAGGTCGACCATCGGATCGTCAACCAGGCGTTCGGTCCGCACGAACATGACGCCGAAGGCGACGGTCAGTATTCCGCAGAGGAGCACCTCAGGCGAGGCCCACCCGACCTGTGCTCCCATGGTGAGGGCGAGCACGAGTGTGAGGAGACCAAGAGTCATGGTGACCAGGCCTTTCCGGTCGATCCTGGAGGTCTGTGCCGGCGGCGAGGGGATGATGACGAGGACGATAGCCAGAAGGAGGAGCACTATCACCGGCGTGATCACATGGAAGGTCATCCTCCATCCGACATGCTCGATGATCCAGGAGCCGACAAACATCCCGACAAAGGTGCCGGCCCCAAACATCGCGGCGATGGTCCCGATCGCGACTGGCACCTTCTCTTCAGGGAACTGTTCCCTGATCAGGGCATAGCCGAGCGGGAACATCCCGAGGCCTGTGCCCTGGAGGGCCCGGAAGAAGATGAGCGACCAGATATCGGTGGCCCATCCGCTTGCAAAGACGCCGACGAGATAGACGCTCATGCAGAGGACCATCATCCGCTTCTTCCCGTAGAGGTCGCCGCACTTGCCGATGATCGGGGTGATGATCGCCCCAACGAGGAGGACGATCATCAGCACCCACGAAGTCCAGATGCTCGAGACCCCGAACTCGTCCTGAATGATCGGGAGCGCCGGGGTGATCATCGCCTCGGTGAACATCGTGGCGGCCACGGTGATGCACAGGATAAAGAGGGCGGCAAGGTGGTAACGAGGATCGTTGAGATGGAAGGGTTGTTTCACGGTATCGACCAGGAAATAAATTCCATAGTAGATAGGTTTCCTAGGCCCATCATACTTCTCCAGCCACCCTCTGGAATGGAGAGAAAATATATTAATTGCCGGTACGGATGGGGGGTGTAGGGGTTCAATCATGATCGGAAAAACGGTCACCAAACTGAGTGTCGAGATCGCAGTCCTGAAACTCCCGCCCAACTACACCTGCGACGGGGCGGATGTCTCGCCGGCCGTCAGTCTTGGGGGCGTGGACATCGAGAGGACGAAGTCGCTTGCCATGGTCGTCGACGACCCTGACTCGCCGGGCGGCGGGGGGTTCACCCACTGGCTGATGTGGAATATCGAGCCGGTGCGGGTGATCCCTGAGGGGCTTGCAAAGGACGCTGAGATATCCTTCCCCTTCTCCGCACGGCAGGGGGAGAACTCGTTCGGGAAGATCGGGTACAATGGCCCGTGTCCGCCGAGGGGGGAGCAGCACCGCTACCAGTTCAGGGTCTTTGGCCTGGACACCATGCTCGACCTTCCGGCGGGGGCGAACAAGAAGGAGCTCCTCGATGCGATGAGCGGGCATGTCGTCCAGTACGGGGATACCTACGTGCTGTACGGGAGGTGAGGCGGCCCCCCCATATTTTACGACTCTCTGCACACATTTCGTCGCTATTTTTTTGTTGAGAATTGTTATGCCGGATTCTTCGACACGCTCGCGTGAGTGTGATCGCATCGGGGTCAGACGGCGGAAAATTTGTTTTGGGAAAGGAGATCTCAGAAGAGTCCGAGTATACGACCTCACCACTCGACGAGACCTTTGACCTGACGCGTCCAGCGCGCGACTCCCTCCCGTTCCGTCGAGAGTTCACAGTGAAAGAGAACAGCACCTCTCGGGTGCATGCCATACTTCTGGAAGCCAGAGTATCTGGATCAGGGTCCACTGGGGATTCTCGGTGGGATCGTTTCTTTGGGGTGACGAGTGGGGTGCCTGCATCTTGCAATGGGGGAGATCTCATTTCTTTTTCTTATCTCAGGATGTTGACCCAATCCTGTTCGTATGTGTGAGATTAAATTGGATCACTTAATAATTCTACGAATTTTTCGTAGAATGGATACACTTATAATCCATCACTGGATATTACATCATATGCTGATCGAATATAGTGTCGAAAATTTTCGATCCATCTCCGAAAAAACGACACTTAGTATGTTAACCTCTAAAGAGAGAAAAAAGAGTCATAATCTGATAAAGATAGAAGGAAATCCAAACGTTAGAAAATTATTGAAAAGTAGTATAATATACGGTGCAAACGCATCAGGCAAGACGAATCAGGTCCGTGCCTTGGACTTGATCAAATTCATTGTAGTCAAATCTAAACTCTTGAATAAAGGCGACAAACTACCCTATTTCCCATTTGTACTAAGTGCTGACTATGAAGGGAAACCCACGAAATTTGAAGTCGACTTTATATCTCATAATACTGAGTATAAATATTCATTTTCATACAACGCAGAAGAGATTGTTTCCGAAGATCTGAGTTACTTTAAAGGAAAACATGAGCACTGCATCTTTCAACGGAATAGAGATACTTTGGAAGCATTTGATGATGAAAATGAGTTGAAAGGACTCTTCAAACACACTGGAAGTAATGTTCTATTCTTGTCAAAGGCTAATAACGAATATAAACCATTTGGCCCAGCATTTGAGTGGTTTAATGTCAATTTAAGATATTTTGAACAAATTCCAAAGATTCATCCCAGGCATACCATTGAATATATGAATAAATCCAAAGAGAACAAAGAAAAAGTCTTAAAAATTTTGAATTATGCCGATTTCGACATCTCTGACGTATCTGGCAGTAAAATTAAATTGAACCGATCTGAGATCCCTGAGTACATTGTAGATATCCTTGAAAAAGAGCAAAACAGGCCGTTAAAAGATGGAGAATTTATAAAAACCGAATTAAAGAGTATTCACAAAAGAGATGATGGGCAGGAAATAGTTAATGATTTTTCAAAGTTTGAGTCTGCAGGAACCAATATGTTCTTCAAGATCCTTGGTATTCTTCTGGACTCGTTTGAGGACCACCAACGTGTATTAGTTATTGATGAATTTGACACAAGTCTGCATCCTGATCTGATCATGTATCTCCTGAGGATCTTTCATAACGAAGAGTACAATAAAGTCAATTCACAATTGATCGTCACAACACACAACACCAGAATTCTTTCATCCGATTTCTTTAGAAGGGAGCAGATCTGGTTTACTGAGAAGAAGAAAGATACGAAAAATACTGATCTATATTCGCTATACGATTTTGAGGGGCGAGTTGATCGGTCAATTGAAAAAGCATATTTCACCGGGCGTTATGGGGGGCTGCCTGATATCGTCGACAGGGGATTTTAAGGGTGGCAAGGTACAGAACATCCAGAGGGCTTTCTAAAAGGATCCGAATTTTTATTTTTTCTGATGGAAAGACGGAAATCAATTACTTCGACCTAAAAAAGAAAGATCTTCCAAGAAACAGGAATTTATCCATTGAACTTATCCCCACAAACATAAAAAGTGCAGTGAAATCAGTCGACTATATCAAACGTTACTTCTCTTCAAGAGGATACAGTCTGAATAAAAATGATAGAGTTTTTTGTGTTTTCGATATGGATACTGCTGATAATGAAGATGTCAAGAGAGCAATAACAAAAATGCCGAGTTATATGCATCTTATTATTTCAAATCCGGATTTTGAGTTCTGGTTTTTACTCCATTATGAATATTATCAGGAGAGACTCGGCAACAGAGAACCGATAGATAAATTGCGGAAACATGAAAGGACATATGAAAAGCCAAACGTGGAAGAGATCTATTCTTCTTTAAAGAAAAAAGAAGCATTTGCAATACAAAATGCACAACGACTGGAATCTTATCATACTAGAATAGGCCATAATCTCTATTCCACTGATGCAAATCCATATACTAACGTAGATGAAGCAATTTCGTTTATTAATAATCACTATCAGGTCTGAACTCAGATTTCATCGATCACAATGGGTGATGAAAAGCAGAGGATTCTTATCCTCTTTTTTTGCTCTGCAGAATCTCTGATATATTTAATAGAAGGTGTGAAGATAGTGGAAAGCGATTGAGTCATGCTCATACCAAGAATTGGCAAGGTTTTCTCCAGAGCCGAAAAAATAAAAAATATCAGCATGGATTATCTCAGTGAGTAAGTACTTCCCAAAAAGGATGAGGCCACCGTAAGGTGGGTGGGACGGAGTAGGGAAGAGTTCACTATTTCTTGTATGGATCATTGAATGAGTTCCATCATGACGAGAATTCTCATTCATTCCTAAACTCATCTGATGATTATAGAATCTCTGGATGAGATCATCGCCCCTCGAGAATCCTCAATCTTTTTCTTCACTAACCCTTCCCATATCCTCAACTCACCGCTCCAGACCAGAACCGAACCATTTATTGAAATGTCCAATATATCTTCTACTGTATCTCTGAAAAAATATGGCACGACACCCCCCACCCAGGCAGACGACGCGGAAGACAGATCTCTACAAGACTTGTAGATGAGTGACGTTATCATCCTGGCGCTCGAAAAACACGTGAACAGGAAATACACCAAGAAGAACTGAGAAGATGCGAGATCGCGGCTAGAACGATCTGGTCGCAGTCGAAGATGGCCCCGGCCTTCCCTTCGCAGGTCTCTGCTGGACCAGTTCGCAGACCACATAGTACAACCTCATCCTGCTCTTCCTCGGTCAGCCTGAACTCCTTGAAGATCATATCGTCAAGGCGTTCGCGAACAAGAAGGATCTGAGTCCTGATCCCCGAGCAGGAGCGCAGGATCGAACCCTCACTCTGCAAAGATCAGCTCTGTAGAAACCCTCTTGATGCATCTCTCTGGCGGAGGGGCGGCCAAGCCCCCAGCTGAAAAGATATGAAGGCGAGTGACACACGTCTCACCCACACAATAGATGAGGGTTTCTACAGAGCCCAAAGATTGATTCCTTCGATCCCTGAGGGCACATAGGACTGATTGACCTCATAGACCATCAGCGACTATGTCCCACATCCTAAAATGCTCCTCGCAAAAACCTCAGAAAAGAGGGGATTGATCGAAGATATCCCTTTTTAAGCTCTGTAGAGGGCCTCTATTCATCCTCCCAGATCCCCCAGGGCGAGAGGACCCAGAGAAGTCGCACCAGACACTCAATTCTTGAAACTATGGATCGGCGCCGGGATCCTGCCGCCGCGGTTCACGAACTCCTCGCACCCGAACGGGTTGACCTGCTGCACCGGCGCATACCCGAGCAACCCCCCGAACTCCACAGTGTCGCCGACCTCTTTGCCGACGACCGGGATGAGACGGACGGCGGTCGTCTTCTGGTTTATCATCCCGATCGCCGCCTCGTCGGCGATCATGCCCGAGATAGTGGTCGCCGGGGTCGTGCCAGGGATCGCGATCATGTCCAGGCCGACCGAGCAGACGCAGGTCATGGCCTCCAGTTTTTCGATTGAGAGGGCCCCACGGGTGACCGCATCGATCATCCCCTGGTCCTCGCTGACCGGGATGAACGCCCCGCTCAGTCCGCCGACAAACGAACTGGCCATCACCCCTCCTTTCTTCACCTGGTCGTTCAGGAGTGCGAGCGCCGCCGTGGTACCAGGCGCACCCACCGACTCCAGCCCCATCTCCTCAAGGATTCCAGCCACGCTGTCGCCCACCGCAGGCGTCGGCGCAAGCGAGAGATCGACGATCCCGAAGGGCACCCCGAGCCGCTCCGAGGCCTCCCTGGCCACCAGTTGCCCGACACGCGTCACCTTGAAGGCGGTCTTTTTCACGGTCTCGCAGAGCACCTCGAAGTTCTCGCCCCGCACGTTCTCCAGGGCGTGCTTCACCACGCCCGGCCCGCTGACACCCACATTGATCACCGCGTCCGCCTCGGTCACGCCATGGAACGCCCCGGCCATGAAGGGGTTGTCGTCTGGAGCGTTGCAGAAGACCACGAGTTTCGCACACCCGAGCGAGTTGTTCTCCTTCGTCGCCTCGGCCGTCTCCAGCACGATCTCGCCCATCAACTTCACGGCGTCCATGTTGATCCCGGTCCTGGTCGAGCCGATATTCACCGAGCTGCAGACCCGCTCGGTCGAGGCGAGGGCTTCAGGGATGGACCTGATAAGATTCTCGTCTGCCCTGGTCATGCCCTTGGAGACGAGGGCCGAGTAGCCGCCGAGGAAGTTTACCCCGGTCTCCTGTGCGGCGGCGTCGAGGGTCCGTGCGATCGTCACAAAGTCCTCAGGGCAGGTGCAGGCCCCACCGCCCACCAGGGCGATCGGGGTGACCGAGATGCGTTTGTTGACGATCGGGATCCCGTACTCGCGCTCGATCTCCTGACCGGTCGAGACGAGGTCCCTGGCGACGCGGGTGATCTTCTCGTAGATATTCCGGTTCAAGGTTTCCAGGTCGGCATCGACGCAGTCGAGAAGACTGATGCCCATCGTGATGGTGCGGACATCCAGTTTCTCCTGCTCGATCATCGTGTTAGTCTCGTTGACCTCTAAGAGATTGATCATCGCCACGCCTCTTAGATCCGGTGCATGCTGGTAAAGATGTCCTCGCGCTGGCACCGGATCCTGACCCCGATCTCGTCGCCGAGCGTCTCCAACTCGCTGACCATCTCGCCAAAGGGTTTTGTTGACCTGCTGGTGTCGACGATCATCATCATATTGAAGTAGCCCTGCACGATGGTCTGGGAGATGTCCTCGACGTTCACCTGGTTCTCGGCGAGGTAGGTGCAGACCTTCGCGATGATCCCGACGGTGTCTCTGCCTACGACTGTGATGATGGTTTTTTTCATGCCCTGTCACGTCCTGGTAGTATATTGGTGCTCGCGGGAGATTAATTTCGTCGCGGGATGGGGGGCCTGAGGGATCTCTGACGTAGTTGGATCTGAAAGGTGCTGGCGATCGATGAAATGAAATGCCGTCAACGATCGCCACCATAGAATAAGGAACGCTTAATCAGATTTTATGTGGATATGGCTCTGTAGAAACCCTCGCCTCTTGTGTGGGAGAGAGGTGTGCCACCCGCCTTCCCACCTCTTTGGCCGGGGGCTCTGCCCCCGGACCCCCGGGAGCACGATAGGGTCGGGAAGGCAGAATCGACGACCATAAAGAGAGTGAGTGTTGCCGTCCTCAACCTATCGTATGGCGGGGGGTTTGGGGGGCGGCAAGCCCCCCACCAGAGAGATTCATCAAGAGGATTTCACAGGGCCGTGGATATAATTTTCGACGCAATTGTGGGCGACGAGGGCGAACTTGAGCGATGTCCCTGTTGTGGCTATCATACTTTGGGTGAGAGAGAGAGATGTATGAGATCTGCGACGTCTGATCCTGGGAGGACGACGGCGTGAACGAAGACCATGAATATAGTGGCCCCAATCATATGACAGAGAGAAGGAAAAGAAAATTTCCGGAAATTCGGTGCCTATGATCAGCGCTCAATACACTCTGTCGACAGAGACGGCCGCTCAAGTACAAACACTCCTGACGGTTCTATGTGTAACTGTGCTCAGCGCCGGCATGCGATCATGCCACCGATTTTTTTCTGAATTCAGGTCGAGCGGGAGATCAGATCGCTCGCCATCATTCCTTCTCAATCAACACCACCCGCCGCGTCGCGACATACCCCACCAACGTCGCGACCACGACAGCAGGCACGATATCCCACTGCAGAAAGACCATCGCAAGCAGGACAAAAACCACCGACGGCATCTTCAGCACCGCGACGGTCATCCCGGACATGGCGGCGGGGACGGCGAGGGCGATAGGGACCGCCGGGGCGAGGAGACTTGCGGCCATGCCGAGGGTGCCCCCGGCAAAGAAGAGCGGGAAGACCGGGCCGCCCTTGAAGACCGTGGCCATGCACCAGGTGCTAGCCAGGATCTTCACCGCGACAAGTCCGAGGAGCATGACCGCGCCCATCGCCGCCCCCTCGGCAAGCACGGTCTGAAACTCGGTCTGGCCCGAGAAGAGGACGAGTGGGGCGAGGGTGCCGAGGATGCCGAGGCCAAGTCCCCCGAGGAGGCCGCGGAGGAGAGGGCGGTCGGCGAGAGGGAGGGTGACACGGGCGAAGAGGTGGTAGGAATAGATGAAACCCACACCCGCCGCGGCGCCGACCAGGCCGAGGACCGCCGCATAGACGAGGTCGATTGCGACGAATGTGTAGGGCGGGACAGGGTACAGGGCGCCGGGCGGGCCGGTGAGGAGGAGATAGACTGCAAAACCCACGAGGCACCCGAGGATACCGACCGTTGAGAGGTCGCTGACACGCTCCTTCAGCCAGGCCACCCGGTCGCAGAGGCGGGTGCCCATCCCGCCGCCCATATCGATGGCGGCCATCTCGGGCCCCAGACTTGCGCCGCCGACGAGTGAGAGGTAGATGGTGAGCAGCCCGGCCGGGAGATACTGCGGCTCAAAGCGCCCGGTCTTCTCGAAAGTCGCGAGGGTCTTCTGGAGCAACTCCACGTGGTCGCCGAAGAGGTGAAGGCAGAGCCCGACCGCGAGGCCACCGGCGGTGGTGAGGAGGAGGGTGAAGTACGGGACCGGCGGGGATTCAGGCCAGACCAGCGCCGCCGCCCCGTACTGCATCGCAAGGAAGA
>JAQVHG010000067.1 GCA_028696365.1 Methanofollis sp. | reverse complement strand
CGGAGCGATGATGAGTGTTCTCCTGACAGAGACAGAGATCGTCCTCGACGCCCAGGCATATCTTGGGGGTGCCGCCCCGTTCTGGACCGCGGTCACCTTCACCGGATCGGCAGCGTTCTTTCTCCTCCTCCTCCCCCTGGTCTACTGGTGTGTCAACCCGCGTCTCGGACTGCGGCTTGGTCTCCTGCTTGCGGTCTCGGTCGGGGTTAATACGAGCGCGAAACTTCTTTTCGCCACTCCGCGGCCCTACTGGGTGAGCAACGCGGTACACCCGCTTGCCACGCACACCTCCTTCTCCATGCCCTCAGGGCATGCCCAAAACGCCGTTCCCTTCTGGGGGCTTCTGGCCGCCTGGACTGGGTGGAAGCGGTGGGCCGTGGCCGGGGCGACCGTGCTCATCCTCCTCACGGGGATCTCACGGGTTGTCCTCGGTGTCCACTTTCTCGGAGATGTCCTTGCCGGGTGGGCGATCGGAGTTCTTCTCCTTGCTGGGTTCCTCTGGCTGGAGAGACCGATCTCGGCCTGGGCGGCGAGCGCCTCCTGGCCGGCAAAGATCGCCGCCCTCCTCCTTGGGGCGATCGCACTGTTCGTACCTGCTGCGGGGTTCGTCCTCTTCCTCCAGACGCCTCTCCCTCCCGCGTGGATCGAGACGGCGGCACATGTCCTCGACCCGTATTCGATGACTCCAGCGCTCATCGCCGCAGGCTCTCTCCTCGGTATCGGGACTGGGGCGGCCTGGACCGGGACTGCCTTCCGCGCCGGTGGCGGGTTCAGGGTGCGGGCCACCCGCTACCTCCTCGGGATGCTCATCGGCCTTCTCATCTCGGTGCCTCTCATCATCATCTTCCGTTGGGTAGGCAGTGCGCCGTCCTGGCTCTTCGACCTCTTTCTCCCGATGGCCCTTGGGTTCTGGATGGCCGGGTGCGCCCCCCGCTTCTTTGCCTGGGCAGGGCTCCTGGAGATGGTGCAGGACGATGGAATGAGGTGAACGCCACCAGTCGCACGCCGTATGATGCGCAGAATCAAACACCTTAAAGAGTACAGCCATCAACTCTCATATTGCGAAAGGAGGGGGACAGGTCTGACTCCTGTCTCTACGACATATGGAAGAGTCTGAACATCTGCACGCACTTGAGATCTTCGAACTCCATGCGGTCAGCATCATCGCCGAGAACCGTCCCGGCGTCCTGCGCGACATCGCCGGGATTATGGCTGCAAACGGAGCAAACGTGGTCACCGTCCAGCAATCGATCCTGCATTCAGGAGATCACGCAGGAAGAGCCCTCTTTTATTTTGAGGTCGAGTGTGCCGGCGGGATCGGCAAGGTGATCGCTGACCTCGTGGCCGTCCCGACAATGCACCAGGTCACCACCCTCGACACCTTCTCCAAGATCTTCGGGTCCAGAGTGATCATCCTGGGCGGCGGGGCGCAGGTGGCGCAGGTGGCGCTTGGGGCGGTAAACGAAGCCGACCGGCACAACATCAGGGGCGAGCGGATCTCGGTGGACACCATCCCGCTCGTCGGCGAGAAAAACCTCGCCGAGGCGGTCGAAGCCGTCGCTCGCCTCCCTAGAGCCTCGATCCTAGTCCTGGCAGGGTCCCTGATGGGCGGGACGATCTCGACGGCGGTCGACCACGTGCGAGCAGCCGGGATCCCGGTCATCGCCCTGAAAATGGCCGGGAGCGTCCCGAGGCACGCCGACCTCGTGGTCACCGACCCCATTCAGGCCGGGGTCTTTGCAGTAATGCATATCTCAAAGCGTGCAGTTTTCAATATCGCCCGCGTCCGCGGGCAGGAGTTTTAAGATGGACGAAGCGGTCATCCAGCAGGCGGTCCGTGTGCTCAAGCGCGACGGACTGGTGGTCTACCCAACCGACACAATCTACGGCCTTGGAGCCGATGCACTCTCTGAACTTGCCGTCGAGCGGGTGTACGAGGCGAAGATACGCCCCCCATCCCTGCCGGTCTCGGTCGCAGTCTGCGACATCGAGATGCTCTGGGCGATCGCCCGTCTCGACGAGACGGCCGAAGAGTTCGTCGACCGGTTCCTTCCCGGCCCGGTGACGGTGGTGCTAAAGGCCAAGTCATGCCTCCCGACCACCCTCACCGGCGGCACCGGGCAGATTGGGGTCCGCATCCCGAACCACCCGGTTGCCCTCACCCTGATCAGGGAACTTGACGCTCCTATCACGGCGACAAGCGCAAATATCCACGGAGGCCCCGACCCGGTCACCCCAGACCAGGTCCATGTCCCCCACGACTTTCTCATCGACGGCGGCGTCCTCCCGGGTACGCCGAGCACCGTCGTCGATCTCGTGCACCGAACGATCCTGCGACCTGGCGCGAAGGTCGAGGAGGTCGGAGCATTCCTGGGAGCATTAGAATGAAAGCGATCAGATTACGCGATTTTATCGAGGATACCGACGGCCGTCTCTACGCCGTCTCGGCATATGACAACGACGAACGGGTCGGGTGCGTGCTCAGGTACGTCCCTGACGAGCACGGCGAGCGGGTGAACCCCGAAGGTCGGCGGTACACCAAACTGGACTTCGAACCTGCCTTCGAGTACATCAGGAAGTACAAGCCTGAGTACCTCGACAATCTCCACCGGGTGCCGCGCGGCGACATTACAAAGGTCTACAAACCAGACGAGCGGATCGAGTGGATCGCCTCCCACGACGAACGGGTGCAACGTCTCCTCGACTGTTTCGACCTCCCGAAGGGAGCGGTCGGGTGCACGGGGTCACGGGTGCTCGGCCTGGAAAACGGGGCCTCAGACATCGACCTGGTCGTCTATGGCCAGGCCTGGTTCTCGGCCCAGGCCCAACTGAAACACCTGGTCGAGGCCGGAAAACTTCCGCGGATGAGCGAGGAGATGTGGCAGAAGGTCTACCACAAGCGGGTCCCAGAGATCTCCTATGAGGTCTTTGTCCTCCATGAGTCGCGCAAATGGAACCGCGGCGAGTTCGGTGACACCTACTTCGACCTCCTGTACACTCGGTCGTACGACGACCTGGCATCGGTCCCCACCGGCAAAGGCCCGGTGCTCGGGAGAGGGCGGATCGAGGCGACGGTCACCGACGCCTCGAAGGCCTTCGACTCCCCGGCAGTCTATGAGGTGGAGCACGAGTCAGTCTCGCGGGTGATCTCGTTCACCCATACCTACTCGGGCCAGGCCCTGGCTGGCGAGGTGATCGAGGCTCAGGGTGTTCTGGAGCAGCACGGCGATACGCAGTGGCTCATTGTGGGCACGACCCGCGAGGCGAAGGGTGAGTATATCGTCTCGAAGACGCTGATGGAATCAGCAGGGATCTAAGCAAAGGAAAACCAATCATCCGGCTTTGTAGAGTTCAGCATGAACCTTGAGGTTCAGGCATACGGGATAAAAAATATTGGAGTTCTCTGGAGTGAGTGGATCCTTGCTCCCCTCTCATAGCAGGACACCACAGGGGAACACTGCTTTATTGCCGCCCTTTAGCCATCTTCGTCCGTCGGAGGGTTCCGGGAGGCACAGCCCCCCGGCTCGAGATGGCAGGAGTGTTGGCTCTGTAGAACCCTTCATCAATTTGTGTGGGTGAGACGTGTGTCGCCCGCCTTCCCATCTCTTTTGCCGGGGGCTCTGCCCCGGACCCCCGGGACCACGATAGAATAGATAACCATAAAGAGAGTGCTGCCGTTCTCGACCTATCGTGTGGTGGGGGGGCGGGGGGGTGGCCAAGCCCCCCGCCAGAGAGATTCATCAAGAGGATTTCTACAGAGTCGGAATGTTCTATGATGGGGGCGGCGGCCACTCAGATCGACGTGCCCTCTGGCCTCCTGGAATGAAGATAGGACTGGGAAGGTAGAGGCCTGATCATTTAGGAGATGTATCTGCAATCTGCGTATCTGTCCTGAAGATGTTTGGTGAATTCAAACCATTATAGAAACTCAGAGAGATGGATCTTCGCGATCATTTTCATGGAGCATATCCCAAAACTCTCTCGAGGTGAAGATTTCCTCGAGCTGAAGTGCTTCCTTCCAGAAATTCTCAACTCTCTCCTCGACCGAGGGTCTTGGCCGCCCCCCGAACCCCCCGCCGATGAAGATTGACAGAGGATTGCGTCCCGTCTTCATGATCTTATCTCTACCTTCCCGTCCCCATCGCCATCCCAGGGGTTCGGGGCGTGGGGGAAGGTGACGAATGCATGGGTGCGCGATGAAAAAGTTGGGATCTCTTCATTGTCATCCAATCGCTCTCAATCGGTGAGGAGGAGGGCCGGAGAGTTTTGGGATGACCTCATGGTAAACCCTCCGGATGGCTGTCTTTGCGGGGGGCGGCGCGGCCCCCTGCCAGAGAGTTCCATCCAGAGGTTTCTACAAGGCCGAGGGAGTTTACTCCCTGAGAAGGGCAACCCGCGAGCCCTTTGGCACCTTGACCATCTCTGCGATCGTCTCGCACTTGACTGCCATCATATGCGCGACCGGCGGGAAGTCATCATACTCGGTGAGGGACTCATAGTTTGCCATCCCCTTGGCGATGACCAGTGTACACTGGTCAAGGGCCTCGAGCAGTTCAGGCGTGGCCACGTCCAGGTTCACCCCGAGTTCGCGCTCGCCTGCCGTCGTCGTGAGCAGACGGTCGGCAAGCGTGTCTAGTTCTAGGGCATGAGCGTCCTTGAGTGTGGCGTCGTTGAGGATAGGGGCACCCCGTACCACGACCGTCACTTCGGCCCCGGCTTTCTTGAGATACTGGATCAGGAGCCGGTCGAAGACCACCTCGCCGCAGTTGTCTGTCAGGTACACCACCCGGTCGCAGAGGGGGAGGATCGCATCGGTCTCATCGATGGTCAGGCCCTTCGAGAACTCTTCGTCAAAGAATGCAAGAAAGTCGTCGGTCACATGATGCGACTGGACGCCATAGTCGAAGGTATTGGCAAGCACCGCTGCGCAGACATAGTCCCTGAAAGTCGAGAGACGAGGCTCGACCACCTTTGCAGCAGCGAGGGCATCGGTATTGTTCTGCCGCTTGAGTTCAGAGTAAGGATCGTCTGAGCCGATCATCTCGTAGGCACACCGGTGTACCGCGCTTGCGATGACCGGGGCGGCAATTCCGCTGTCCTTCCCCTCATTCAGGACCACCTCAGCAGTCCGGCGTATCGCCTCGATCCGATTCTGGTCATCGAGCACCAGACCTGCTTCATAGACGACACGGGAGAGGAGACATTCAGTACATCGTGGCTGAAATTTCATAAAAACACCAAAAACAAAGGAATGGGGTCACCGCGATTCGAACGCGGGTCAGAAGACCCCCAGTCTCCTAGGATGGTCCAGGCTACCCTATGACCCCAATGACTCATTACTATTCGACTCCACGATATATGTACTCTTCCGTCCAGGGATATGCCAGGTAGGAGTGGGGGGTGCGCAGGCTGTCTGAACTGCTGACAAAGTGGCACCATTCACAAAAATGGGCTTAGTGGGTTCAGTAGGAATCTATTCACTGGACGGATGGCTTTGAAGACATGAGCGACTCACGCTCTTGTCCGAGATCGTGAGTCTTTACAGAGCCAATTCCAGAACATATTGGCCAATCAGATCCTGAGTTCTTTAAACTTCTCCACATTCTTTGTGAGTGCTTCAAGTTCACTGTCCGTAATCTGCATCCTGCTCCCAAGGGCGTCCACCTCATGGAGGAGCTGCTGGATCCTGACGTACATAACGTACATGATAAAGAGCTGGATCACGATCACGATTCCAAAGATAATGAGGAGAATCCCTCCCATGTCAAATGCTTCTGCTGTCATTCTAATGCTTCACCTTGAACAATGTTCTTGCAAGACGGTCAATGAACCCTTCACGCATGGTGCCACCCTCATCGTGATACTCGCACCCCGCGATCTCTGCCGCGATCTTTTTGATCGCCCTCGACGCAGGGCACGTCGGGTGTCTGATCACCATAGGGGTCTTGTACGCTGCCGATTCTCTGACAAAAGAGTCTTCTGGGACGGCACCCAGAGTCGTGACCCCCAGTGTTTTTTCGATCTTGTGCTCGACAAGATCGATATTGTCTCTGCCGGCTCGGTTAATGATAGCATGCTGGACGCGACCGCCCACCAGTTCGGTCAGGATCTTTGTTTTGAGGGCGTCCACAATGGAGGAGATCTCGGGGTTGACCACCAGGATCACCTCATCGGCAACGGCGAGTGGGACCACCCCATCCCGACTGATACCTGCAGGGGCATCGATGAGGAGATAGTCACACCGGTTGACGAGATCGTGCATCACATCACGGAGACTGTCGGGATTCGAGTCCTGAAATCCTTGGAGGGAGATCCCACAGGGGACCACCTTCAGACCGGCTGGACCGTCATAGATCGCCTCGTCGATGGTGGCCTTTCCGGCAAGTACTTCATGGAGGGTCACTGGGACATTCTCAAGCCCAAGCAAGATCCCGATGTTTGCCATGCCCACGTCAGCGTCGAGGATGTAGGTTTCTTTGCCGAGTTGTGCGAGTGCTGTCCCGAGATTGACCGTCGTGGTTGTCTTGCCCGTTCCGCCCTTGCCTGAAGCGATCGTATATGCTTTGATCATCTCATTCCTCGTCCTTTTTCACTGTATCTTCACGTGGCTCTCCAACAATGACTACAGCCACCGCTGCAGGATCGCGATTGCGTCATGCTCCATGTCCTGTACCCACCGCTCAGGGATGTTGTGCTCAGTGCGCAGGATGCCAACCAGGTTCGATCCCTTATGCTGGATGCCAAAGAGCATCACCGTGGGATCGTCAGGGTACTCGCCTTCTGTGAAGATGTAACTGTATTTCGCAGCATCGGAGATTGCGTCCCCGGCGTCTCCACCAGAAGAGGCAACGACGAGACCGTCGTCGGTTGAGATCGTGAAGGCTTCAAGATAATACTTCTCACAGAGTGCTTTCATACTCCCCATAATGTCAGCCTTCCCTTCGATGAGTTCAGTCTCACGGGGTGGATTCTCCCATTCGACTTCTCGGGAACGCTGGATATGTTTAAAGAGTTTGAACATATCGACAGGTCCCTGAACTGCAGTCCCCCCAACCATCTCTCGCAGGCGTCCGGCCTGCTGGGTTTCCAGAGTGTCTGCCCTGACCTCTTCGAGGAGGCCCCTGACTCTGATCAACTGGAGCACGCACCCAGCGATGCCAACACCGATCAGGGTAAGGAGAACAACTATGATCTCTCCCAGCACAACAAGCATCATTCCGTCATCCATACTCTTACTTCACTCCTTTTTTCTTGTCTTTCCCTACGAGATGTCCAAGTTCCAGGCGATCGAGTATCGAGATGTAATTCTCCTTCAGGTCGACCGCCATCTGATCAGCATCGATGGCATCGAGGGCTGCCAGGTCCTTGAGGACTGGATCCTCGTGGGGCACATCATCAGGCTCTTTAGGATGACGTTTTCTTTTAGGGTGTTTCTCAGAACCTGGTCTGAGGGTTGCATCCTGGGTGGCGGGCCGTGATGGTGTGGGGGCGACACCCTCCTTCTTGTGCCTGCGCGCTGGAGGGATGGGACGGGATGTTAGTCGATTCCCGCCATTGCCTTCCACCTGGTATCCTTGATTGAACTCCTGGGCAAGGGCAAGTTGTGAGTTAGTTAAGGAATAGATGGCCACCTCGCCTGGCACCTTTATCTCCTGTACCTTCTTGAGAACAGGAGTGCCGCGTTCACGCCCTCCCTCTGCAAGGACACAGGTCCCTCCTGAGAAAACGAGGGTATAACTCTTGGAATCTAAGTTAAAAATGGCATATCCCGTGAGACCGGTGAGATCCAGTTCTTCGAGAATCTTTGGGGCGATCTCGTCTTGCCTGATCTCAATGAGTTTACCCCTGGGAACCTGAAGATGGGTGTCGTCTGGATCCTGTGACG
This sequence comes from Methanofollis sp., assembly GCA_028696365.1. GTDB lineage: Archaea > Halobacteriota > Methanomicrobia > Methanomicrobiales > Methanofollaceae > Methanofollis. The sequence goes on along the minus strand of JAQVHG010000067.1, from coordinate 1,889 downwards.
GTGCTGGCTCTGAATTCTTTTCTACGGGACGTTCTTTGGGCCGTTTTTCGTGTAGGGGGACAGCAGCCTTTACGTTGAACTCGGCTGCCAGACTGATCTGTGGATCAGTTAGGAGATAGAGGGCTACTTCGACTGGACCTTTAAGTGCCTTGATTGCGTCCCATGCACGAACGCCCTGTAGATCCTGATATTCAGCGAGAATGCAGGCGCCTTCAGAGAACACTAACGAAATTGATGCACCTTCATGGTTTGCCATTGCATAACCTGAGAACGAGGTCTCTGCCATTTCAGCAAGTATGGAAGACAAAGGAATATCTCGCTTGATGGAAGAGAAGTGACCTCTCGGAATATCCATTACTAGGTTGTAGCGTTTGTAGATATTATAACTATATGTTAATTGGAGCAAATAGAACAAAATATATGTGATGATATGATGTTAATGGGAGTTAGATAAGAATATATCTATTGGGTATTATCATATTTTGTTGCTCTGACATGGAAAATGGAGATTTTCAAACGGAATATTCTGACTGGAGTTGGAAATCGAGCAAATCGGATTAAAAAGATAAAAAATCCAAAAATTTCAACAAATATCATAGATGGGGCTTGGAAAGAAGATCTGGACTTATTTTATCGGAGGGTACGCCTCATATTAAGATTGAGAGAAAGCAAAAAATGTTATATGAGCAGAGGTAAGGTACGGTGGGCATGACAGAACAACTGGGATTGAAGGAGAGGATCAACCGGTTTATCAAGGCCATCATGGGAGTGGAGGGCGTCTCGGCCTGCGCTCTCTCCTCAAGAGACGGGATCTTGATCGGCAAGGCGTTTCCTGACGGGATATCAGCACCCTCTTTCGCCGCGATGAGTGCAACACTCCTCGCATCCGCCGAAGCAGCCGCCAGCATCGCACACGTCCATCCCCCCCAAAAGATTGTGGCCACCAGCGAGGGGGCGTCGCTGATGGTGATCGGTGCAGGGGAGCGGACACTAATTGCAGCAGTAGTCGACGACAACACCGACCACGAAAAGATCTATACCTCCCTCACAGAGATCGCGCACGAGATCGCGGAGGTACTGTAATGTACTCCGTCATGGTGATCGACGACAGTCCTTTCATCGTAGATGTCTTCGTTACGATGTTGGAACGAGGAGGTTATCGGGCCATTGCAGCCTACAGTGGAGAAGAGGGTCTTGAGATCCTCAAGACCGTGACTCCTGACCTCATCCTCTTGGACATCATGATGGAGCCGATAGATGGCTGGGAGACACTCGAGAACATCAAGATCAACCCGAAGACCAGGGATGTTCCTGTGTTGATGTTGACTGCCAAGCAACTGACTCCCGATGAAGCTGAGGGATATGGATCATATATCGAGGACTATATCCTCAAACCGATCACCCATCGTGAGTTGTACCAGGCGATTGAACGAGTTCTCCAGCGTCGGGAGATTATCAGGAGCGATGTCGAGAACGCGCAGCGGGTCGGGCTCGACCAGCACCTGATCGATGAATATGTCAGGCTTGCAAAGGGAGTCGATGTGAACGCACGTCTGCTACGTATTCTTGAGACTACCTACAATATCAACGACTCCAAAGCGAGCGAGAAGATCTCGCTTGCGATCAAGAACATGGAGAACAGCATCAAGTTTCAGGAGAATCGGCTCAAACAGATCAAAGCACATATCAAGGCACTCCAGGAGAGGTAGGCTCAGGGGTGATCCATGCCACACTCTCAGGATGCGGTGTTAGGGGGCCTGTGGATTGATCTCTCTGTGGCGAACCAATAGGTGAGTGTATACTTTTTTTGGACCTACGTATCGGCCTGCCCCTCCATCATAGTACGATCTCTTTTTATGTCCTCTTCGCCTTCCTGGCCTGTCGAAATC
>JAQVHG010000066.1 GCA_028696365.1 Methanofollis sp. | reverse complement strand
GGAGGAGGAGACCATCCTCTCTGACATAGAAGGCAAGAAAGAAGGACGGTATTCCCCGATCGGGGGGGCTTACTATGCGGCCCGCCTGGCCGTGGCTGAGTATCTCATGAAGATACAACGTTCGGCCCGCGCCATCGTGGTCAGGCATGTCAACAGCGACTACTGGGCCCCGCTCGGGTCCTGGGTGATCAGGGAGGCGACGCGGGCGGCCATGCGGGGCACGCCGGTCAGGTATGCCAATGTGCAGGGCGCGGCTGCGCAGATGGATGTCACCCTTGGATACACACACTGGCGTGAGAGGAGCAAACTTCTCAGCGAGGTCTTATATCAGAGAACTCTATTTGAATTTTAGCATTTCATGCCGATAAGAATAGACAAGTATATCTATTTTTCAGGACACATGTCAGGACATGCGCAATGTAAGGATTCCAGAAGAAATCATGAATTTTCCTCTGAGGAAAATACCCTGTGTTTTTTCTGTCCTCCTCCTCTTTGCGTACTTCGTCCCCTCAGTTGCGGCAACAAATATGGCTGCAATGGCCGCCGAATCTACGAACCAGGACATGTACACTCTCTTGATTGGCGGAGTTCTATATGTCGCCATCCTTGCAGTCGTCTGTGTCTACATCTTACGGCGAGGCAAGAGGATCAAAGGGAGGTCGACCATTGTACAGGTCATGGGGGTATCTCTTGGCATCCTTTCCGTCGCCGCAGGTAGCATCTGTCTAATCTCCGCAGTTATCGTGGTCCTCGGCTATTTTGCCGACGTCACCCTCTTTGCCTGGACCTGGAATGTGCTCGCATACCTCATCACCGTCACAATCCCAGCGGAAACCGGCGTGGTCATCCCCTCGATGACCATTGCGCTCCTCCTTCTTGGGGCGGTAGGAGTTCTTGTCTTCCTCCTTGGGGTGACGTTCATCGTACGCTATGGCGGTGAAGAGATCTTTGCAGAGGTCGCAACCCCAACGAGGAGCGGTACGAGTGTACAGAGTGCACAGGAGAATGTCAGAAGAGTTAGTGAACCCCAGAACCCAGTCCTCTCCTATAAAATTGATATCAGGAGGACAGAAGAACCTGCGGCAGATGTAAAGGTCGTGCTCAGGCATAGGAATGCCCTCAATGTCAGGACCAAGTACACCGACTTCAACGGAGAAGTCTCTTTCAGTGACGTAAAAGGCCTCGGTTCAGAATATTACGCTTATGTGGAAGGGGACGAGAACCGGGAGATCTACCGGGTCATAAGGACTTGAACTGCTGCTCGTACCGAGTGGCAACCCCGTCCATCGTTTCGACCTCGTCCACGCTCTTGTCTTCCCGCATCCTCACAAACCTTGGGAACCTCAGGGCATACCCACTCTCATAATTCGGGCTCTTCTGGACCTCAGCATACCCGACCTCGAAGACGACCTTCGGTTCAAGGACGATCTCCTTGCCCTTTTCTGCGATTACAAGATCCTTGAGGTGCTGGTAGATGAAGGCGAGGTTGTTGTCTGACAGTCCGGTCGCCACCTTTCCGATAGGGAACAGGTCGCCGCCTTCGTCCTGGCAGGCAAGAAGGAACGAACCGAAGAGATGAGCGCGCCGCCCTTCTCCCCACTCTGCCCCGACCACCACCAGGTCGATGGTGTCGACGGCAGGTTTGACTTTGATCCAGTTCTTGCCGCGCACGCCCGGGGTGTAGCTGGCCCCGCGCGTCTTGACCATCACGCCCTCGTGCCCTGCGTCCAAGGCATCCTGGTAGATCGACTCCAGGGTCTCGGTGTTGTCGCTCACCCACTGCGGTGCGACATATTCTGGGAGCACCGTCTCCAGCACCGCCCGCCGTTCAGAGAGGGGCCGGTCGATGAGGGTTTCGCCGTCGAGGTACAGGATGTCAAAGACATTCGGGACAAGTTCGACCATTTCGATCGCTGCCTCGACCTCGTGCTTGCGCCTGAACCGTCTGAGTACGAACTGGAAGGGGCGGGGCCGCCCGTCTTTGACTGCGATCACCTCGCCGTCCAGGATCACGTCGTGGGTTGTCGCCTCGCAGAGTCTCTCGATCACGTCGGGGACCGCCCCGGTAACCTCCTCAAGTCTGCGCGAGTACATCCTGCACTCCTTGTCGACCTTATGGAACTGGAATCTGGTGCCGTCGTACTTGTACTCCACCGCGACGTTGCCGTGCTCCTCGACCATCCCGGCGATGGTCCCCTGCTGGGCAAGCATCATCTTCACTGGCCTGAAGGGTGCGATATGCACGTCCCGCAGGGTCGCCTCCCCCGTACGCGTGAGGAGGGCGACTTCGCCCAGGTCGTTGAGGGCTTGGTGAGCATGGGCGACAAGGGCGGGTTCCACGCCTGAGGCCCTGGCGATCGCGTCCCGCACATTCCCTTCCCCAACTCCGATCCGCAGTTCTTCAAGAAGGAGACGGGAGAGATACCGTCCTTCAAGAGGCCCAGCATTGCCAAGGAGTCCCTTGATGATCCTGAGTTTCTCGCGCTGTGAGCGGTTCCCGTCGGTCGTGGCGATCCTGGTAAAGTCGGCATAGATCCCGCAGAGTGTGAGGGGTTCGACGAAGAACGAGGTCTGAGACTTGGTGGCAAGGAGGTGCTCGACGGCGCGCCCGACGTCCCCGGTCCTGTTGACCTCGGCGATGACCTCAGACTTCTTTCTCCCTGCGACATACCCGATCGCTTCATACAAAAGGTTTGGGCCTATACCGAGTTTCTGAGGACTCCAGTCAGGGAAGACCCGTCCCATCACGAACCTAACAAATATGGGGAGTTCTTCGTCTGAGAGTGAGGGGAGGATGGAGGCGATGAGGTCGATCATCTCAAGTCTTCCGCTCATCCCTTCGAGTTGCTCACAGACCTTCGAAAATGCTGCAAACTCCATACTCAGATCCTCACGCTTTCTGATACCACGTGCTGGTCACCAACGACTATGTGCTCGATCCCGTCATAGAATGCTTCTTGTGCGGTCTCTTCTGCTTTTTTAGGTGTGTTATTCACCTCAGAAAGGTGAGCAAGCATCACCGCCGAGAGGTCGTCCCCTATATCGTGGAGACAGGTCGCGGCGGCGTTGTTGGAGAGGTGCCCGAGTTTTGATCTGATCCTTGCCTTGAGAAATGCGGGATATGGTCCTTCTTCGAGCATCTTTGGACAGTGGTTGCTCTCAAGGACGACGACGTCGCACCCGGAGAGCGCCCGTTCGATCCGCGGGGTGATAATCCCGGTGTCCAGGCAGCACCCCAGGCGGACGCCACCGGTGTCCAGGCAGTACCCGCATGGCTCGGCGGCGTCGTGGGCTGTAGAAAAGGGAAGAACCGAAAAACCTGAGATCGAGAACTGGTCTCCGACTGAAATCCTCTTGGTCGTCACTGGTTTTGTGGACTTTCTGGTACGCAGAAATGTCTCCAATGTCCCTCCGGTCCCGACCACCGGAACCCCGAATTTTCTGGCAAGGACGTCGGCCCCTCTGATATGGTCGGTGTGCTCATGGGTGACAAGGATCCCCTGCAGGTTGCGCTCGTCCCCGCCTGCCTCATCGATCCGTTTCCTGATCTGCCGAGCGGAGAGCCCGGCGTCGACGAGAAGGGATCCCTCATCACCTTCGATATAGATGGCATTTCCCTTGCTCCCACTTGCAAGGATGGTGACCTTCATTGCTGTGTACTGGGTGCTGCGCCATATTAGGACTTTGTAAATACTCTCCTCTTCTTGTGAGGTCTGTCCCTAGATCAAGGATCTGGCGCCTTCTCATTGCTCCTGGTCAGGAGGGGAGCGCCCTTCAGGAGATAGGGCGAACGACGGGTCTCGCCTTTGTGAAGGATGTGGACCATGGATAGAAACAGACAGGGAGATGCAAAAAGATCGGTGCTGTAGAATCAGGCATGAACTCTTGGCACACGCATACGGGATGAAAATTGGGCTCTGTAGAAATCCTTTTGATGGATCTCTCTGGCGGGAGGTTTGCCGCCCCCCGAACCCCCCCGCAACACGATAGGTGGGGGATGGCAGTGCGCTCTTCATGGTCATTGATTGTGCCTTCCCTGCCCTCTCTTCCTCCCGGGGGTCCGTCCGGGGGCAGCGCCCCCGGCACGTATAGTGAGGGAAGGCATGATGATCAGAACATGCCGCTCTCAATCGCAGGACCATCTCCACCATCTCGCGCCGGGGGTTGCACCCCCCGGACGGACCCCCCCACGGAGAAAAGTTCATGCCCAATTCTAAAGATCCGAAAATTGCGTTCGCCAGGTCATGCTCGTCTCTTCTGCCTTCCCGGCGGGTGCGAGGGGGAAGGCGACTGATGGAGGGGGTGCGCAACAGAGAGGGGAAAAGATGTGCTTCTGCTCGGTGTGGTCTGTCAGGGTTTAGGTGCACGGCCGTCAAGAGACACACGAGACCAGGAAGGAGTTTTGATCCACCCTTTGCCCGGTATATATTTATCTCAAAAAAGGGCAGAGCCGTACAGGGAGAATCTATAATATTCGTTAAGACTACCATATAGGTGGTGCGATAATGACCGAAATGCCCAACGTATTGTGGCTCGAAGAGATTTCAAAGGATGATATCCCATCCGTAGGGGGAAAAGGGGCCTCCCTCGGTGAAATGACTTCGGTAGGGCTGCCCGTCCCGAAAGCATTCGTGGTAACTGCTCAGGCCTTCAGAAAGTTCCTCGTGGAGACCGGGCTTGAAGACTCGATCTTTACTCTTCTCTCAGATCTTGACGTTGACAACAACGACGCCCTCGAAGAGGTCTCGAAGAGTGTCAGGGACATTGTCCTTGGCGCGAAGATGCCTGAAGGGATCAAAGAGGAGGTTCTCGCCGCCTATGGATCGATGGGCGACGGGAAAATGGTGGTCGCCGTCCGCTCCAGTGCCACGGCCGAAGACCTCCCTGACGCCAGTTTTGCCGGGCAGCAGGAGACCTACCTGAATATCAAGGGCGATGCCGACGTGATCGAGGCCGTCCAGATGTGCTGGGCATCCCTGTATGGTGCCCGTGCCGTCTATTACCGTGCGAAGCAGGGCTTCGACGACCGGACCGTCAACATCGCCGTGGTGGTCCAGCAACTCATTCGCTCTGAGAAATCGGGCGTGATGTTCTCATCGCACCCTGTAAGTGGCGAACCTCTCACTATCATCGAGGGTTCCTGGGGCCTTGGAGAAGCGGTCGTCTCGGGGAGTGTCTCCCCCGACAAATATGTCTTTGACCGCCGCCTCAAGCGGGTCGTCGACCGGTTGATCTCGAACAAAGAGTATATGATCGTCCCGATCGGGGAGAAAGGTACCGAACTGGTGGAGATCCCGAAAGACCGCCAGGATGAGCCGGTTCTCTCAGATGCCGAGGTCACGCGGCTTACTGAATATGCCCGGATCTCTGAGGAACACTATGGTGTCCCCCAGGACCTTGAGTGGGGGATCGTCGGCGATACGATCTATATCCTCCAGTCCAGACCGATCACCACCATCGGCGTGAACAACACCCATGCCGCTCCCAGTGCGCCGGTCGGTGCGCAGGGCGCCGTCATCCTGGAAGGCAATGGCGCCTCGCCGGGTGTGGCAGGCGGCCCGGTGATTATCGTTCACGACGTCAAGGACCTCGGCAAGGTTAAGGACGGCGACGTCCTCGTTGCGAGGATGACAAACCCGGACATGGTCCCTGCGATGCGGAAGGTCTCGGGCATTATCACCGACGAGGGCGGGATGACCTGCCACGCCGCGATCGTGTCAAGAGAACTCGGCACGCCGGCGGTCGTCGGGACGAAGACCGCCACAAAGACGTTGAAGAACGGGCAGATGGTCACCATCGACGGTGAGAAAGGCCTGGTCTTTGAAGGTGCGGCTACAGTGTCCGCTCCTGCCCAGGCTGCGCCTGCGACTCAGGCGGCCGGTGCTGCCGTCGCCGCCCCGGCCCCGGTCATCACCGCCACGAGCGTCAAGGTCAACGTCTCCCTCCCTGAGGCTGCGGTCAGGGCTGCAGCCACCGGTGCGGACGGTGTCGGTCTCCTGCGCATCGAACACCTGATCCTCGGCATGAACAAGACTCCAGGCTGGTTCATCAAGAACGGCAAGGAAGAGGAGTTCATCTCAGAACTCTATACCGGGATCAAGACTGTCCTCGACGCCTTCCCCGGTAAGCCGGTCTGGGTCAGGACCCTTGACGCCCCCACCGACGAGTTCAGGAATATGCTCGGCGGCGAGGACGAGCCTGATGAGCACAACCCGATGCTTGGCTGGCGCGGGATCCGTCGCGACCTCCAGAGCGAGGCCCAGTTCAAGATGCAGGTCGACGCATTCAAGCGGCTCTGGGACGAGGGCTATGACAACCTCGGGCTGATGTTCCCGCTTGTCTCTCACCCCGATCAGTTTATCAGGGCAAAAGAGCTCATCGCAAGTTGGGGTGTGAACGTGGACGAAGTCGACCTCGGTATTATGATCGAGATCCCAGCGTGCGCTATTCTCATCGAGGACTTCTGCAAGGCGGGTGTCTCGTTTGCCTCCTTCGGGACCAACGATCTCATCCAGTACACCATCGCCATCGACCGGAACAACGAACTGGTCTCTCCAATGTACTGGCCCAAGCACCCAGCGGTGCTCAAACTGATCCACGACGCCATCGCCGTCTGCCGGAAGTATCATGTGGAGTGCTCGATCTGCGGGCAGGCCGGCTCAGATCCGAAGATGGTCGAGTGGCTGATTGAGAACGGGATCACCAGTGTATCAGCAAACATCGATGCTGTCCCCAAGATCAGGGGAACGGCGGCAAAGACAGAGAAGCGGCTGATCCTTGACGCAGTGAGAGCAAAGAATGCAGGCGAATGGAATATCTGAAGAGGAACTTTTTTCTTTCCTCTCTTTGAAGAAAGGAGAGGATTCGAACTATCATCATGTGCTGAGTTCGATGTGCACGGTCCCTCACCCGGTCGCGGTGCGGGCACACCAGATGTTCATCGAGGCCAACCTCGGAGACCCGGGGCTCTTCCCAGGCACTGCTTCGATCGAGGAATTGCTTGTCGAACGGCTTGGCGCGCTCTTTCATCACCCGAAGGCTGGGGGGTATGCCACATCAGGGGGGACCGAGTCCAACCTCCAGGCGTTGCGGATCTTTGCAAAGATGAAGGGTTCGAGGCGTCCGAATGTGGTGGTCCCTGAGTCGGCGCATTTCTCTTTTGAGAAGGCCTGCGATATCCTTTCGCTTGAGATGCGGACGGTCCCGTCCGACGAGACCTTCAGGATGGATGTCGACGCCCTCCAGGAACGGATGGACAAGAACACCTGCTGTGTCGTTGCCGTCGCTGGGACGACGGAGTACGGCGTTGTCGACCCGGTGAAGGCGGTCTCTGAGATCGCCCATGACGCTCATGTCCCCCTCCATGTGGACGCCGCATTCGGGGGTCTGGTGATCCCCTTCCTGGACCACGAAATCCCCTTTGACTTCGCGCTCCCTGGCGTCTCATCAGTCGCGGTGGACCCGCACAAGATGGGGATGAGCACCATCCCGTGCGGGAGTCTGCTGGTCCGCGAGCCTTCGTGGTTCGGCCACCTCAATGTGGAGACCCCGTACCTGACGGTGAAGCAGGAGTGCACCCTCGCCGGGACGAGGTCTGGCGGTGCGGTCGTCGGCGCCTTTGCGGTCCTCGAGTATCTCGGGATGAGCGGGATGAAGGCGGTCGTCGATGGGTGCATGAAGAATACCCGCCGGCTCATTGAGGGGATGGAGACCTATGGATACCGGCGTGCGGTCACTCCTGACCTGAACGTGGCGACCTTCGAGGCCGGTACGGTTCCGCCCGGGTGGCGGGTCTCACGGACCAGGCGTGGCCATATGCGCACGATCATGATGCCCCATGTGACCAGGGACGTCATCGAGGAGTTTTTACAGGATATTGGTGAGATGGATGCTTGAACATCTGATAGAATCACTGGAAGCTGCGCCGATTGTGCAGCGGGGAGAATACAACTACTTTATCCACCCGATCACCGATGGGGTGCCACTCCTCGACCCTGCCCTCCTGCGGGATGTGGCATGTGCGATGATCACGGTGACCGATCTCCAGGGGGTGGACAAGATCGTCACCGCCGAGGCGATGGGGATCCATATCGGGACTGCGCTCTCGTTGATGACCGATATCCCGCTGAACATCCTACGTAAGCGTTCGTATTCCCTGCCGGGAGAGATCGCTGTCCACCAGTCGACGGGGTATTCGCATGGACAACTCTACTTGAATGGGATCGAGAAGGGCGACCGCGTGGTCGTGATCGACGACGTGATCTCCACCGGCGGGACGCTGAAGGCAGTCCTTGCCGCCCTCGAGGATGCGGGGGCCGAGATCGCCGATGTCTGCGTGGTGATCCAGCGCGGTACGCCTGACCTCGGCGGTCGGGGATATACCGCACTTGTCACGATCGATGTAGATGCCGATGGAGTCAGGGTCATCAATACCTGCCGCTGACCTGGCGGCAAGAGTGCGCGCCGCGGGGGCGCGGCGGGTCGTCCTCCAACTCCCTGATGGGCTGAAGCGGCAGGCCCCGTCTCTGGTGCGGGCGCTCGGCGCAGAAGGGATCGAAGTCGCGGCCGTCGCTGGCGACCCGTGTTATGGGGCCTGCGACCTGGCCCTTGACACCGTCGCCTTGACCGGGGCCGACCTCCTGGTCCATGTCGGGCATGCCCCAGTCGAGGAGCGGGAAGGAGTGGTGTACGAATATCTTCCCTTCGACTTCGACGTTGAGGCCGTGGCCGCGGCGCTTCCCTTCCTCCACGGCACCGAGGTGGGCCTCGTCACCACGGTCCAGCACGCCCATCTGCTCCCCCAGGTCGCGGAGGTTCTGGCCGCGCACGGGGTGCAGGCTGAGGTCGGGCCTGGCGGCGGGCGGACGCCTCTTCCTGGTCAGGTGCTCGGGTGCAGTTATGCAAATGCCCGCGCCCTCTCGGCCCCTGAGATCCTCTATGTAGGGACTGGGGTCTTCCATGCCATCGGGGTCGCCCTTGCCACCGGCAGGCGGGTCGTCGCCCTCGATCCCTATTCAGGCGAGGTGTGCGAGGTCTCAGGAGACGCTGACCGCCTGCTCCGCCGGCGCTTCGCTCTCATCGAGAAGGCGCGCTCGGCCGAGTGCATCGGGATCCTCCTCTCTACCAAGAGCGGGCAGGCGCGCCCTGCCCTCGCGGCCCGCCTGGCCGCGCTCTCTGAGAAGGCGGTGGTGATCACAATGCGTGAGGTCTCGGCGGCCGAGATGGTCAACTTTGGATGCGGAGCCTACGTGAACACCGCCTGTCCGCGCCTGGCCTATGACGACCAGGTCCGCTTCCCTGTCCCTCTCCTCACCCCCCAGGAGTTCGAGATCCTGGTCGGGGTGCGGGCCTGGGAGGACTACGAGGTCGACGAGATCGTGTGACCTCATAGGGTGGGGCGCCGATCAGAGGTGCCGCCCCCAATCGCAGAACCTTCACCCTCATCTCGCGCCGGGGGGCGAGTGCCCTCCGACCCCCCACGACAAGGATAGGTGGGGGCGGCCATTTGATGATGTTCCTGTGTGATGACTTGCTCAGAAGGATGAACACAGACCGGTGCACGGACCGGGGACCTATGATTATTCTCATCTCGTATGCGTGAGCCCAAGGTTCATGCCTGATTCTACAGAGTCCATTTGTCAATCTTGTGGCGGGGCGCCCGTGGTCACCCTTGGATCTCCTGTACGAAGATGGGCAGGGATCCACGACCCTCTTCATAGTCATTGATTGTGCCTTCCCGGCTCCATCGTCATCCTGTGGGTCCGGAGGCAACCCCCCCGGCATTGGCATATGGGAGGCACGCCGATCTTATCGGCCGCCATCCCCAAAAAAAGGCGATGCCAACCCTCCACTCCCCCTCAGGAAGGTTCATCATCGCTCAGGTGGAGGCAAG
>JAQVHG010000065.1 GCA_028696365.1 Methanofollis sp. | reverse complement strand
AATACTGTGCCATGAGAGCATGTACTATCCTATCTCTCAGAGGTAGGGTGGTGAAACCGATGAAACTGTTTGAGAAGGTTGAGAAGAATGACGAGGCTGTGTCGCCGGTTATCGGCGTCATCCTCATGGTCGCATCACGGTGATCCTCGCGGCGGTTATTGCCGCGTTTGTCTTTGGGATGACTGGGAATATGCAGACTCAGAAGAATGTTGCCATTACTGGAGGCATCAATTCCACTGGGCACGCAGTCTTTACGGTTCAGGGCGGCGCTGATCTGGGATCTGTAAATTATATCAACTATATGGTTGATAACAATGAAATAGGAAAGATCTTTGAGAACGCCACTGTAGGTCAAGAAAATGGAACTGGTGAGGCAGTTAATGGTAAACATGTCAAATTGATTGGCTACTTCAATGACGGATCCCAGCAGATTCTCTTTGATAGGCAGTTCTAATCTTCAATTATTCTTTTTATCATATCTTCAATGCCAAAATAGTGAAAAAATATCCGAACCTCGATCAAGTCCCCTTAATCCTCAAAAAATGAGGGACAGAGAGACGAACAGTGAACACTAAAAATACTGACACTCATAAACGATCTGTGGTTCTATAATATTTTTCTTTCCAAAAAATCTACCTGCAGACATCTACTTCATCAGAGGTTCTGAGTGAAGGCCTCGAGGTCTCACTCTCCCCTGGATCCATAAATGTGCCTTCTTGGAGCCCAGTCATAAGTCTCCTAGATGAGCATTTATTTATATGGGATAGTCACCTCAAGAAAGGGCATAAGATATTTTGTTCATAAAGCAAACACTTACCTCAGGTTCAGTAGATGAAGATATACCAGGATAACTTTCGAATTGATCTATTTTTATAAATTATAATATTGAACGACCATGTTGAAGATTCTCCTGTCTTCGGACATGTAGAGAAGAGAGATCGGAGATCTTCTTGTCACGATAATTTTCAATTTCCCGTGCACGAAAAATATTTCACGTTCTCTTTTCACAAAGAATCTTTGACTGTCCGTCTGTATTCTCGAACTCATTATCACCAGACTCCACCAGATTCACCACGATAAAAAGTAGAATAGAAATGGCTCTGTAGAAATGCTCAGGATGGCCATCTCTGCAGGGGCTTGCCCGCCCCCAGCGCGTTCATCGAGGAAGGCGGGTGAATCATACTCGAACCAGGAGAAAGGGAGGGTTTCTACAGAGTCATGGGAATGTTAAATATAGGTCCTAAAAACCAGGATGCTGTCCCCCTGAAAGAACTATTAAGAGAATATTTACAGAACTCGTCTTCCGCACAAATCTCACTGCAGTATGCAGGAGAGGTGCTCCTTGCTATACCCTAACAGATCCTTTGAACAAGGCCTCGAAGATATGCCAGTCTCAAACCACGAAACCAGTATGGAATAGAAACGACCTTCTTTGAGAACACAGCCCTCACCCAATAAGAAACACTCGCCTCTTCTCTCCCAAGCTCTGAATACATCTGTAGAGGAGAGAAGAATATCAGAAACAGTATATATCCCCCAGGAGATGAGCATAGAATCATAGATGGTGTGATCGAGAGTATGGAGGGAGATACAACATGCAGAGAATCATATTCACATGATCTCACCTGCAGTCCCCCCGGAGAAGGGGACGGCGAGATGACAGAGAGGACGCATGCCCTGAAATTGGACCTCTTGCTCCTCCTCCTCTCCTTTCTCATCGCCCTCACCATCTCGTACCCGGCCATCTACCTCACCGACGAGTGGATCTCCGCAGACCAGGTGAACCACCTGGTCGAGGGCGGCGACCTCCTGTACGGCTACCATCCCTACGGATCCGCCGCCTATGCCGCCTCGCACCACGACTGTCTCTGCTACACCCTGGCGCTCCCTACCCTCTCCCTCCCGGCATACTACTTCTTCGATCTCTTCGACGACTCCTTCCGCCTCTTCGTCATCCTCCTCTGGTCGGCGCTCCTCCTTGCCGTCGTCCTCATGATCGAGTGGTGGTACCCCAGATACGCACGCTGGCATGGGATACCCTGGACCTATGCCGCCATCATCTCCTGGGGCATCCTCTTTGTCCTCAACATGGCCCTGTACCGCCCCTTCTGGTTTGTGCGCGGGGTGCACCCCGCTGACGTCAGCGTCTACCCTGAGGTCGCGGCCATCGTCTTCACCAACACCGTCGCCTTCGCTCTCTTTGCCCTCGTCGTCTATCATCTCTTCCTGGAGGTCTTTGGGTCGGTCCGCTGGGGGATCTTTGGCCTCGTGGCGACGCTCACCTCGTCGTCCTATCTCTTCTGGTCCGGGAATGCCAAGGACCATATGCTGGTGATGCTCTTCTTTACGATCGCGATCTACTGCTTCGTCCTCTATCTCACCAGAGACCGCCCGCTCTATCTCTTCTCCGCGTTCATCGCCGTCGGGTGGACCGCATGGGCCAGGCCAGAACTCGGGCCCTCGCTCCTCGCGGGGTTTGCGCTCTTTGCGCTCCTCCTCTCGATCAGAAAGGGGTGGCGCGAGTCAGGAAAGACCGTCCTGGCCACATCTGGCGTCCCGCTCGGGGCCCTCCCGCTCTTTGTGAACAACCTCGGCCTCACCGGGCATCCCCTCATCCTCCCCTGGGTGGCCGGGTATGGCGCCGCCGCCCCTTCAGGCCTCCCGTCTGCGGCCGGCACCCTCAGGGCGACGGTGGCCAGACACTATGCCCCGCCGACCGGCGATCTCCTCTCAGGATTTTACGGCACCTTCTTCGATCCCTCGTACTCAGGCTCAGCCGGGATCTTCCAGGTCTCCTCTTTCGGCTTTTTCGCCTTGCTCCTCCTCGTCCCGGTCGGCTACCAACTCTACACCTCCGGACGCTCTTCCTTCTCCTCTCGTGACGGCCGACTCATCGCCTTCTTCGCCCTCGCTATCCTCATCGTCCTGGCGGCCTATCTTAAGTCCATCCCCTGGATGGGAGGGAGTCAGGGGATCGTCCCTGACATGCGCTATCTCAGCCCTATCTATCTCCCGCTGGTCGTGCTCGGGACCTATGCCCTCAGGTCTGTCAGGTTTGGCGAGGTCGAGATCGCGCGCTCCCTGAAAACCCTCTTCTGGCTGATCGTCATCGACCTCCCCCTCATCTACCTCGTCCTCCAACTTCTCTCAGGGGGAGAGATAAGCGGCCAGGTGGCATTTCTCATGCCCCTCACCTATCTCTTCCTCGCGGCGGCCGCTCTCCTCTACTTCCTCACGGCCGCCGGAAAGATCACGCCCATGCCCCTTGCCACCCTCCTCCCGGTCCTGATGCTCTTCTCCCTTGCATGGGGAGCGGTGGCGGACTTCCGCTTTGCCACCCTCTGCTGGGAAGGGTATCATTTCTGGATCCCGCTGGTGCAATATATCTGGTACATCCAGTATGCAGTCTTCCCGTTGTGAGGGAAGACCGTCATGTATGCCGCCCTGAGATGGTGAAAGAGATCTGAAATCCCTGGATTTGTAGAAATAATCTTGACGGTTTTCTTCGACGGGGGGGACCTGTCGCCCGAAGACCTGAGAGTCTTCTTGATTCCTTCCAGTCGTCCCTCTGAACCCCTGGGGGAATATCCACATTTAAAATACCTGGAATGGAGCGTTTCGGTTTGGGGAAGTGTTCAAGCCTCTGAGAGTTTTGGGATATGCTCGCGATTTATGAATCTGGTGTCATCATCCCCTTTCAGGTGATCGACCAGAAGAAGAGAGCACAGATCTCGATCACTATGGAAGAACCATCCGCCATCATAAATCCCCTCATCCCATCTGGGCTGACGGAGTGTTTCTCATCCTGGGAAGAGAACAATTTAGATGATTCTGCAAGGCAGCGCGCTCCCTCGTCCTCTCGCATAGCAAAGTCTTATTCCCCTTTGGGATCCATGGTCCATCCTGAGTGGACATGATCATCGAATACATCACGGCGGCACTGCAGCACGCTCACTATGAGATCATCAAGGGTGACGAACCCTACTATGGGGAGATCCCAGATCTGCCAGGAGTCTGGGCCACCGGTGCGACACTGGAAGAGTGCCGGAAAAATCTTGCCGATGTCATTGACGAATGGGTCGTGATCAGGTTGAGGAGAGGACTCTCCATCCCGCCAATCGATGGGATCACCATCCAGGAGATCACCAGGATGGATACCAGTGCCGGGTCATAAAATCCGTCCCCTCTCATGGAACGAACTTATTCGAAGACTACGACATTTCGGATTTGAAGGGCCATATTCTGGAGGGAAGCATCCCTTTATGATCAAGGGAGATCTCGTTTTGACTGTTCCAAACCCACATAATAAGGAGATCAGTGTGGACCTCCAGGTAAGGATCCTGAAGCAGGCTAGGATTTCAAGAGAAGAATGGATCTCCAGGTAGAAGATATCTGGATAAAATCAGATATGAATAATGATCCTCCTCTCAGGAGTTGTATGGACTTTTATGTCACTGATGATTTCATATCTCTATGCTGATTTTGATTTTAAAAAGATGAAAGGACGCCAGGATTTTTATCAGATAAAATTCTGATCTTTTAATCGCGTCAAATCCAGAGAAGAGGGCTCGGTAGAAATCCTCTGGATGTCTCTCTCTGGCGGGGGGCGTGCCGCTCGAAGACTTGCGAGTCTTCTCAAACTCGCTGGCACTCGTTCCCCCCGAACCCCGCATCACAATTGGTCGTGGACGGCAATCCCTCTTCATTGATTTCGAATACGCCTTCCCGACCCAATTTTCATCCTGGGGGTCCGGGCGGCACTCGCCCCCGGCGAGATGGTGTGGAAGGCGGGAGAATCACGAGTGCATCCATAATTCGTAAGGGTCTCTACAAATCTGAGAAGAGATCTATTCTGTATTCCCATTAACCCCGATCCAGATCGATCGCCACGGGTTCTCACTCCTTCGCGCCGCCTCCCACTCCCGCGGCCCGCCGCAGCGCTGCACCAGAGCGAGGTGGTGGTCGATGAGGGCCCGAAGAACCGGATCGCGGGGGCGGACATATCTGGTGGCAACCACCGTCGCTGTTCCTGGGCATGGTTCAGATCAGTACGCCCATCTTCGCCGTGTTTATCCGGGAAAAGGTTTACCAGAGGGATTCTTTCTCTGAATGGGCGCCTGAATATGTCGATTTCAATAGAAACGTCTATCTAATACTCCCTCTCATCTTCAGGTAATATCATGGCAAAATTCTGTCCAGAATGCGGAAACGAACTGATCAGCCCGAATGCGGAGATCTGTCCGAAGTGTGGAGTCAGGATCAAGGAAAACCCTGAGAAAAGTCCTGGTATTGCAGCACTCTGTTCTCTCATTTTCACCGGTCTGGGGCAGGTGTATAACGGAAATTTTGGTCGAGGCTTCCTCATCCTTGTCGGAACTATGATCGGGTCTCTGTTCTACGTCATCCCTGGTCTTATCGTAGCGATCTATGGTATCTATGACGCATACAGTACGGCAAAACAGATGAATGCAGGAGAGATCCCGTACAAAGAGACAAACGCCCTCCACATGATCCTCTTCGTGGGTCTCTGGATCATGGGCATCGTTGCATTCGTTATCGTGGCCGCCATCGTGGGTGCGTTTGTCTTTGGTATGAGTGGAACACCATCTTCCTACTGATCACTTCCTTTTTTTATGGGCATTGTAACCCCTGCTGGCTCTGAATTTTGTTCAGACCTTTTCAGTGGTCCCACCGGTGTCTCCGTCCCGGTCGACGTAACTCTGCTCAAAAACTGCGGTATGTCCTGTGCCCGCAAGAGCGGCACGAAGAAAAGACGCGATAAAAGAGAAGAGAACCGACGATAAGGTGATAACGAAATATCGTAGCCTTTTTACTCGTCGATAAACTCCTCCAGCACCCGTGCGGCCTCCCACTCCCGCGGTCCGCCGCAACGCTGCACCAGAGCGAGGTGGTGGTCGATGAGGGCCCGAAGACCTGGATCGCGGGTGCGGACAAATCTTGTGGCATGCACCGTCGCCTCGATGATCCCGGCAAACCCACGGTTCACCGGGCAGACCCCCATCTCCAGGACGACCGGCGCGGCGAGCGGGGTGAGGACGACCAGGATCTTCTCGGCGGTCTCGTGCTTCACCTCCGCGGCAAACGCCGCCCATGCCTCGCAGGTGCGGAGACGCTCGACCTCCCTGCCCGCCACCACCTCAGCGACCAGGTCTTTCTGCGGCAGGTCCTCGAAGGCCGTCCGCACCCAGACCACCGGGTCGGCGGTGAGGTTGGCGACCACCCATCCGTCCCGCCTGATATTCGCCTCGGTGTGGGAACCCTTGAAGAGGACCATCGAGAGGGTGCCGTTGCGGGAGATGATCCCCATCGGCGCGGCATTGCCGCGCGTCGTGGCGATCACCTCGTTGATCCCCTCTCTCAGGAATCCCATTCCCACCCCTCATTGAGCGCGAGATAGATCCCCGCGATCATGATGTCGGCCAGCGAACCAGGGTTCACCCCGGCGGCCAGGCACTCCTCGTCGAAAGCCTCCAGCGATACTTTTCCCTTCTTCACCTCGCCTGCCCGCGCCATCGTCCGGGCGGCCATGTCGACACCGAATTTCTTTGCGACAAAGGTGTCAGGGTGGCTTGCAAGGAGGTCGAGGAAGGTCTGCACGATCGCTTTCCTCCCAGACCCATGGGCAAAGAGGAGATCCCTCGTCTCCTGCGCGAGGGCAAACCCGTTCGTCCACTCCCGCGCCACCATGTCCCGTGGCGCCGAGTAGGCCATCACATCATAGAGCGTCATCCCCTCCTCGCGCAGGGTCTGAAGGGCCGCAGGATCGTTCACGTCCAGGTCGTCGCTCTCGAGCACCCGCACCTGCGTCGCCCCGAAGGCCTGGTAGAAGGCCACCGCGTCCTCGACCGTGGTGGCCTTGACCTCTCGAATGGCCCCCTCGACCCCGCCACCACGCACCAGCGGGACAAGCCGGATGAACGCCCCAAAGTGCGTGTTCCCGCCGGCATGACAGTTGGTGTCCTTCACCGCCTCCAGGATCACCTCGCCGATCCCGGCCGTCCCCCTCTCTGCCAGGGCGAGGGCACGGCCTGCAAAGATCGTAGAGGCCAGGAAATGTTCCATGCGGGTGTCAGGATAGTCGTGCCCGCGGTCCACGTTCCCTGGCTTCGGGGAGGCCGAGACCTCCAGGGCCATCGCGAGCTGCGCCAGCTCAGTCTGTGTCTTCCTCCGACATTCCATCAAATACGCGCTCCATGATCTTATCGGCGAGATCGCGTTTAAGGCGCATATACTCCTGGTCGGTGATCCCTGCCGTCTTCGCCGCGATCCCGCGCAGCATACACGGCGAACTCGACTTACAGCACCAGGCCATACTCCCAAAACAGGTCATCTTCCCCTGGGCAAGGGGCGTGCCCATGACCGCCCTGGCCTTTAGATCAATATACTCCTCCCTGGTGAGCCCGACCTTCTCAAGGAACGGGATGAGCGGACAGTGCTTCACTGGCAGGCAGCAGAAGGCAAGCGACCTGACGTCGCCGCCCCGGCAGAGTTGTTTGGGAGCGTTGTACCACCCCACCTCGTCGGCCCGCCGCCTGATGGCGGCATCGATCCCGGCCAGGGTCCGCTCGTCCGAGCGTCTTGCAAGGGAGACCATGTCAGCCCCGTGGGCGAACATGTCCATTGCCAGGTCGAACGAGGTGATCGAGTTGTTGGCGATGAGCGGCAACGGACAGGCATTCCTGATCTGGCGGATCCGTGCATATCCAAAGTCCATCAGATCCACATGGAGGATGTCGGCCCCGGCCTTCCAGAGGAGACGGGCAAGTGCAGCGTCATTGTCCGCGACTCCGGCACGGATCTTCACCGAGACGGTCACGTCCAGGGCCTTGAGCGCCTCGATGATCTCGACGATCCGGTATGGTTCGTGCAGCAGGGCCTCACCGCACCCGAGCGCCGTCATCTGAGGCTGACGGCAGTGGGCGTCGATCTCATAGACCACACTGTCCCCGATCTCCTCGGCGACCGCCGCGTACGAAGCCGGTGTGCTCCCACGCAGGTTCAGTCCGACGAGAACCCCGCACCCTTCAAGGGCCTTTGTCTGCATCTTCAGTTCGGCGATGGGGTCATCATACACAAACTCGTCCCGCCCGGCTGCCGCCATGGCGCGGCTCGCCTCCATTGTCTCCGCGTCGATGGAGTATCCCCCGATAAACGCGGCACCGATATGCTCTTTTCTTGCCAGCACATAGTCGGCGTCGGTAATCCCTGCCATCGAAGCAATGACGACCGGGGTCTTCACCACCTGGCCGTTGAGAATCAATCCGCAGCGCTCGTACCACTCGATCATGCTTCCAGCAATGTTGTCACTGCCATCACAAAGCCCTTTTGTTACTGGTCGTTGAGGGCGTACGCCTCGCCGGTGCGTTCATGCGGGATGCAGCATCACTCCAGACTCTCACGCCTGACATCCCTGTCTTTCCCCGAGGGAGTAAACACCTTCCCCTGGGGTATCAGACGCTCCCCGAAACTTGAGCAACTATGAAAAAAGCCCCGGATACTTTTCAGGCGTAAAAATCGTTGATGTAGTGGACGAGACCCTGCTCAAAGTTTTTCATTTGGATCTGGTGTATCAGGAGGACTGGAACCTCAACTGGTAACACATTTATGCTACGAACGTAGTACTCAATAGTGTATGTCAAGAAAGGGATTACTACTCGTCGGACACGGCAGCAAGCTCTCCTACAATAAGGAACTCATCGAGAAGACCGCCGCTCACATCGCCGAAAAACACCCCGAATACCTTGTCAGGCCAGGATTCATGTCCATGAACACCCCGACGGTGGAGGACACCTTGAACCTCTTCAAGGACGACGACATCGAGATGCTCGTCGTCGTCCCGCTCTTCCTTGCAAAGGGCGTTCACATCCTCAAGGACATCCCCGCCCTCCTCGGCCTGCCTGAGGGCGGGACCAGGGGCACCTTTGCTCACAACGGCGGCGAGATCCCGCTGGTCTATGCTGGCCCCATCGGGCCTGATCCCCTCCTGGCCGACCTGATGGTCAAGAATGCCGAGGAAGCAATCAACGCAGACGCCTGAATGAGAATTCTCGTCCTCGACACTATCCACGGCGGCACCGAGATTGCGGGGGCGCTTGAGAAGGCCGGACACACCGTCGATGCGGTGGATGTCTACCGCGGTGAGGGCAGAGTTACGGTTGACGAGGCGGCGCGGCGGTCCTACGACCTGGTCGTCGCCCCGGTCCACCTCGATCCCGACCATCCCCTGCTCGGGCGGGCGCCGGAGTGCGTCACGCATCATGAGGCGGTCCGCCGCCTCCTTGCCCCATGCCGCCCAAGGATGATGGTCGAGGTCACAGGGGCGAGGGGGAAGACTACCACGGCGACGGCCCTGGCACATGTGCTCGGCGGCCGTGGGGTGCTTCACACCTCGATGGAAACTTCTCTTTTTCCTGCGCGTCAACGTCTCTGGAGACGCTCGATCACACCTGCTTCAGTCCTCTCTGCGGCAGAGGAAGCGGTCGCATGCGGCGGGTGGTTGATCGCCGAAGAGTCCCTCGGGGTCTCTGGCGCCGGCGACCTTGCTATTCTCACCTCGGGTGACGACTACCCCTGTGCCGCCGGGAAGAAGCGGGCCCTCGTCGAGAAGGTCCGCTCCCTTGCGGCGGCGCCCAGAGTGCTCGTCCCCGAGGGGGTGCGCGTGCCCGGCGCCGTCGTCGCCGACGCGGTCGCCGTCGTCGAGGGGACGTGCTGCACCTACCGGTATGGGGAAGTGCAGGGTTCGTTCAAGAACCCCCTCTTTGCCCTGCGGGGTTACCGGACGCCACTGCAACTGGCCGCCGCCGCAGCCTGCATGCTCGGCCACGATCCTGCGGGACTTGCGACCTTCTCCCCCCTGCCTGGACGGATGGCGGTCTCGCGAGAGAGAGGCCGCCTCACCGTCGACTGCGCCAACAGCGGCGCCTGCCGCGAGGTCGCCCTCGACGCCGCGGCGTACGCCAGGGTCCTAGATGGGGACGCCCCTCTC
>JAQVHG010000064.1 GCA_028696365.1 Methanofollis sp. | reverse complement strand
TTTAGAGAGGAGGGACGTAGGTAATGGAAATATAACTCTTGAGAAGTGTATATAAGATGAAAATCTAGCGATTCTTTGAAAAATAGGCTCTGTAGAAATGTTCTTGATGAAGCTCTCTGGTGGGGGGCCGCGCCCCAGGCCAAAGGGGTGGGAAGGTGGGTGACACGCACCTCCTCTACACGATAGGTGAGGGTTTCTACAGAGCCATCCCTTCTGAATAATTCCCTCTTCTGCTTTCTCCGTCCTATCTTCATCCAGTAGGGTCTGGGAGTAGCACCCCCAGCACCGATGTTTGGGAAGGCGTGATGATCAGGAGACCTGCCCTTATCACAGGGATCTTTACCGTCGTATCGTGTGTTGGGGGGTGAATGCCCACCGGACCCTCCCCGCGCTGAGGATAGGCGGGGGCGGCGATGCACACGGTCTTCTCCATCTCTGAAGAGAGAGCACGAATCCATCCCGTATACTTGAGCCTGAGGTTTATGGTGAATTCTACAGAGCTCTCATAGAGGTCATCCCAAAACATTCTAGCTCTTCTCCTCGGAGTAGATCGCGAAGGATGATGATTGAGAGATCCTCATCTCTTTGTAGTGCAACCATGCATCCATCGGCTTCCCTTATGCTCCTGCCGGGGGCGAGTGCCGCCCGGACCCCCGGGATTGCGATTGGGGCGGAAGGCTGAGAAATGACTATGAAGACAGGACGCAATCCTCCGCCAATCTTCATTGGCGGAGAGTCTGGGGGGCAGCAAGCCCCTCGGTCGAGGATAGGGTTCAGAATCCCTGGAAAGAAGTGCTTCGGTTTGAGGAGATGTTCACCCAGAGAGTGTTTTGGGATACGCTCATATGGAATGTTTCGAGATGCGAACTTCAGCGATTGTGGTGATGGCTCGCTGGTCTTCGAGCGGTGATCAAAAAAGACGAAAAAAAAATCAGGAGACTCTATTCGCCTGAAGAAGAGTCTGACTCCAGCATGAGGGAGCCATAGATGGCCCGCTCAAGCACCTGAGCGACGTACTTCATCCACTGCATCTGTTCGATATTCTCATAGCGGTGGATGTCGGCATAGACCTGGAGGCGTACCAGCGCAAAGCGGAGGTGTTCGAGGTCTGGGTCAGGAAGGGCAGAGGCTGCGGCGGCGATCGGTTCAATCCGGTCGGGGAACGTCGTGATATCTGCCAGGGCCGCGGCGATCTCGGTATAGATCTCCAGGGGCTCCCCGGCCCCCTGGAGCACCCTGAGATACTGGTCCATTTACTCCTCGACGTTCTTGACGAGGTTCTCCATCACGGCGTCGATCGCCTTCCAGGACGGCGAGTCGTTGTGCCTGATGATGAACGGTCTGCCTTCGTCGCCGGCCTCACGCATCGCCGGGTCGATCGGAATGGCCCCGAGGTATGGGACCTTGAGTTCCTCGGCCGCGACCTTGCCGCCGCCCTTGCCGAAGATATCGATCTCCTTGCCGCAGTCAGGGCATATGAGCCCGCTCATGTTCTCGATGATCCCGATGACCTTGAGGTCGAGTTTCT
The DNA here is from genome assembly GCA_028696365.1 of Methanofollis sp. Lineage (GTDB taxonomy): Archaea > Halobacteriota > Methanomicrobia > Methanomicrobiales > Methanofollaceae > Methanofollis. The sequence goes on along the minus strand of JAQVHG010000064.1, from coordinate 8,491 downwards.
CGACAAAGCGGACCGCCTTCTTCGAGTCCAGCGTCGAGACGCCCTGCGGGGTGGTGACGATGACCGCGCCCTCGATCTGCGGGGCGAGTTGGATGATGGAGAGGGCCTCGTCGCCGGTGCCTGGCGGGAGATCGACGACCAGGTAGTCGAGGTCGCCCCAGTTGACGTCCTCAAGGAACTGCTTGATCGCCGTCATCTTCATCGGCCCGCGCCAGATCACCGGGGTCTCGTCGTCAGGGAGGAGGAACTCCATCGAGACCACCGAGAGATTGCCGGTCACATGGACGGGCTCGATCTTGTTGCCCGCGACCATCAGGCGCTCTCCCTCGACCCCGACCATCTTCGGGACATTTGGGCCGTGGATATCCAGGTCAAGGAGACCGACGTTCTTGCCGTGGTTTGCGAGGGCGAAGGCGAGGTTGACCGAGACTGTGGTCTTGCCCACCCCTCCCTTGCCTGAGAGGACAAGGATCACGTGCTTTACGTTCATCTGTACCTTTGGCGGGAGGCCGCAGGTGGCCTGTCCGTTCTCGTCCTTCTTGGCGCTCGGGCAGGTGCTGCAGTTGCCTTCGCACTCTGATCCCTGTTGAGACTGATTCTCTGCCATGACTATCTCCTCATTTCGTGTGCTCTCAACACTTCTATAAGTATCTGTTTGCACGGCCCTTAAATAGTTTAGATATGGGCAACAGGGTCAGGATAGAGACCAGAATGCCGCGCTCCCCTGTCCTGGCCGTGGACATGGTCGCCAGGTTACCTTTATCATGCCGACGACGTCCATGGGAGAGAGAGGAGAGAGTATGAAAGGGTATGCCAACCGTCTCCTTGCGGTTGACCTCACTGCAGGGACGTGCAGAGCACGCCCCTATCCTGACGAGTGGAAGCGCGACTATCTTGGGGGCCGGGGCCTGGGGGTGAGGCTTCTCGCCGAGATGATCGACGCCTCGACCGAGCCGCTCAGTCCTGAAAACCCGCTGGTCATTGCCACCGGGCCGCTGACCGGCAGCGGGGTCCCCCTGGGGTCACGCTTCGACATCGTCACCAGGTCGCCCCTGACCAGGACGCTCACGAGTGCGAACTCAGGAGGATTTTTTGGGAAGGAGTTGAAGAGAGCGGAATTCGACGGGATCATCGTCACCGGGCGGGCCGAACGCCCGGTCTATCTCTGGGTCAATGACGGGGAGGCCGAGATCAGGGACGCTTCTGGGTGCTGGGGGAAACGGGTGAGCGAGACGGTACGGGCGATCGAGGCCGAGACCCTCGGACCCTCGACCGAGGTACTCTGTATCGGTCCGGCCGGAGAACGCCTGAGCCCGATCTCCTCGGTGATGAACGAGACCTTCAGGTCGTCGGGGCGGGGTGGGGTCGGGGCGGTGATGGGGGCGAAGAACCTCAAGGCCGTCGCCGCACGGGGCGAGCAGAAGGCCGAGGTCGCCGATCCCGAAGGGCTGAAGAGACTGAAGGCTGCGGCCAGGGCAAAACTCAGGGAGAACCCGGTGACCGGCACCGGTCTCCCGACCTATGGGACGGCGGTCCTGGTCAACATCATCAACGAACACCGCATCCTGCCGACCAGGAACTTCCAGCGCGGCTACGACCCCGATGCCGGGGCGGTCTCAGGCGAGGAACTTTCCGAGCAGTATCTCAAGAGCAAGAAGTGTTGCTACTCGTGCATGGTCTGCTGCGGGAGGCTCACCGAGATCGACGGGGTCGAGGGGGACGGCCCTGAGTACGAGACGGTCTGGGCCTTCGGGCCGAACATCGGGTGCCACGACCTCGGGATGGTGATCAGGGCGAACAACCTCTGCAACGAACTCGGGCTTGACACCATCTCGGTCGGCGGGGCGATCGCCGCGGCGATGGAGATGAATGAGCGAGGATACCTCGACACCGGGATCAGGTTCGGGGAGTGCGAGAAGGTCCTCGGTCTGGTCGAGGCGATCGGCGAACGGCAGGGGATCGGCGACGCACTTGCCGAGGGGAGCGCCGCTTTTACGCGGCGGCACGGCCACCCTGAACTCTCGATGAGCGTGAAGGGACAGGACCTCCCGGCCTATGACCCCCGCGGGCTCCAGGGGCACGGCCTGGCCTATGCCACTTCGGTGCGGGGCGGCGACCATGTCTATGCCTACCTCATCTCGCCGGAGGTGCTCGGCCTCCCTGAGGCCCTCGACCCCTTCACCAGCGAGGGGAAGGCGGAATGGACGAAGGCCTTCCAGGACCTCACCGCCGCCATCGACTCGATCGGGATCTGTCTCTTCACCTCCTTCGCCCTCGACGCCGTCGACTATGCGGCGCTGGTCATGGGGGTGACCGGGATGGAGACGACTGCCGCCGACCTGATGGTGATCGGCGAGCGGATCTGGAACCTGCAGCTGCTCTTCAATCTCAGGGCAGGGTTCACGCGCGCAGACGACACCCTGCCGGCCCGCCTGCTTGCCGGGCCGCTCACCGACGGCGCACCCAGAGGGAGGGTCTGGAGGCGCGAGCCTCTGCTCTCAGAATATTACCGGGCCCGCGGCTGGGACCGGCACGGGGTCCCCGGGCCTGAAAAATTGGAGGCGCTCGGGATCACCTGGGCGGCACCGCTTCCCGCGACATGACCCAGAAGTAGAGGCTCCCGAGAAGCCCGATGGCACCGGCCGTCCAGAAGACCCCAAAGACCCCGGCGACGTCCATGACGGCACCTGAGAGGAGGGGACTTATGATCATCCCGATGGAAAAAGCGGTGTTGAAGACCCCGAGCGACGCCCCCACCCCCCAGACCTTTCCCCGCTGTACGGCCATGGTGGCGGCCGCGGGCATGGAGAGAGCGGTACCGAGGCTTGTCGCCGAGCAGGCAAGGAGGAGGGTGACGAAGTCGCTGGTGAACGGGATGAGGAGGAGGGCCACCGAGGAGACGACCGACCCGGCGAAGACCAGGCCCCTCCTGTTGCCATGGTCGGCCAGTTCGCCTGACGGGATCTGGAGGACGGCGATGGCCAGGATGTGGACGAAGAGGAGGATGCCGACGCCCGTGGGCCCTATCGCGAGCGTCGAGGCAAAGATCGGGACGAAGGCCAGGATCCCGCCGCGCCCGAGGGCATGGACCGCCCTAAAGACCAGGATGCCCTTCATGCCGGGATCGGTGGCGATCGCATGGAACGAGTGCCCCGACGAGGCGGGGGTGGTCCTTGGCGTCCCCCCAGGAAGACCGAGGGCGAGGAGTCCGGTCGCACTGGCAACCAGGGCCATCGCGGCAAACGCTCCCTCCACTCCGGCATGCTCGCTGATCACCCCGCCGATGAACGGCCCGGTGGCCATGCCCAGGTAGATCGCGGTGTGATAGATCCCCATCGCCATCCCTTCGTGGCCCGGCGGCGCTGATTCGGCCATGCTTGCCATGGCAACGGTGATCACCACCGCAGCCGCGGTGCCGTGGAGGAACCTCACCAGAAAGAGTGTGGGGGCGGTCGCCGCAAAGGGGTAGAGCGCCGAGGCAAGCGCGAACCCGAGGAGCCCGGCGACGACGAACCACCGCCGTCCCTCCCGGTCAGAGAGAGCCCCGGCATAGGGGGAGAAGATCCCGCGGGCAAGAGGGAAGGCCGCAAAGATGAGCCCGAGAAGCAGACCGGAGGCGTCGAGCGCCCTGGCATAGTAGGGCATGAGCGGACTGATGACGCCGAGTCCCGCCATCGAGACGAAGACCGCACAGAAGGCGATCGCGAGGGCTCGGTGATGAGAAGAGGGATGAATTGCCGTGTGCGCCTCACCTGTCAGAGGTGGCCGGGATCTCGATCAGCGGCAGGTGGGGCTTGAGGTCGAGGAGCGGGCTGCCGTCAAGGGCTTCGAGCCCCTGCACCCGCAGGGTCCGCCCCTTGATCGCAAGGAGGTCGACGACCGAGAGGGCGATGGGGTTTGGGCGGTGTGGAGACCTGGTCGAGAAGACGCCGCGTGAGTGGGTCTGGCCTGGTGGGGTCGCCGTGAGCAGGGAGCGGTCGGCACGGTCCAGCCAGTAGAGGACAACGAGGCGTTTGCACCCTTCGAGGCCTTCCAGCCCTTCTGCATACGCGGGGTAAACCTCGATCTCGGATTCAACATCGTTCAGCCGCCCCTGACGCGGGGCATCCTCTGGTGAGGTGTAGGGGGACCTGATCGTCCCGATCGCTATCAGTTCCATCATTATTGATCATCTCCAAGGGCCGACCCGCACTCCTCCCGGTAAGCGCAGGAGCGGCACCGCACTGCGGCGTTGTGGTTCCGCCTCGCGCTTCCCCCATCCTCCAGGCAGGCCCGCATCTCGTCCACGGTGGCAAGGACCTGTTCCCTGAGGTCAGGGGTGAACTCGATCCTGTGCTGGTCGCCGTTCCCGTAGACCAGGGTTCCGTACGGGACCGAGGTGCCGTAGCGCTCCTCGACAAGGATACAGTAGGCGGCGAGCTGGAGGATATGGTTCCAGTAGGGTTTTCTCGCCCGCCCGCTCTTCACCTCGACCGGAATATAGGCCCCGGTCATCTCATCTCTGAGCACATAGTCGGGCTTGCCCGAGATCTGGTGCGTCTCAGAGTAGAGCACCTCAGAGGAGGTGTCGAGGTCTGAGTAGAGAAGTTCGCCTTCAGGGATCCCGAACTCCTTGCGCACCATTCTGGTCTGATAATATTTCCAGAGGGCGAAGGTGAAAAAGATGGTGGCGCCGAGGAGGAGGAGGAGGATGCTGGTGTAGTTCGTCACCGACGAGGTGTTCATGGCGCCCTCCCTCAGCAGGACGATGAGGGCGAGGGCGAGGAGGGCATAGCCAACGACGGTGAGGAGCCAGAAGATCTGTCGTTCATGCTCGACCTTGAAAAGAGTTCTGCCGACCTCGGCATGCACCCGCCGCCCCCGTTCGACCGACGGGGTGACCGGCGGGGCCGGGGCGGTTTTGCTCCGCTGGAATTGCCACGAGAGCGCACAGTACGAGTATTCGGCGATCTCTGAGGCTGAGACCACCGGGACGTGCCGCTCTGTCCCGCTCATCCACTTTCCCTTCTATCGAGTTCGAGGTTGCAGAGGGCGTCGGCCCTGCTCACATAGCGGTCTGAGCGCCTGACCGAGGAGAAGGTGACGGTGCTGAACGCCCTGACAAGGGTGAGAACCTCTTCTTTGAGAGTGCGGAGGTGCGCTTTGTTCACCCGGTATTCTCCGCGCAACTGGCGGACCACCAGCTGGCTGTCTGAGTAGAGGGCGACCGGGCCGTCGGTCCAGTTCCTGGCTTCTTTGAGGGCGTGGATCACGGCCAGGTATTCGGCGGTGTTGTTGGTGGTGACACCGGCACGCCCTGAGGCCTCGTGGACGATCTCGTCGTCCCTGACAAAGAGATAGGCGAAGGCGGCGGGGCCAGGGTTGCCCCTCGATGCCCCGTCGGTATAGATGGCCAATCCCCCTCTTTCTGTTGCGGTCATCCTGGTACAGTGGTGGGGGCCACCTCCAGATATGGATAATGGTTCCGGAAAAGAGATGGTCTGGAGAGGGGTGCGGTAGAGGAGGGGGGGTCGATGTGGGTAGGCGGGCTGGTCACGCTCGCACCAGGAGATAAGATGAAGGGTTCGCTGTAGAAATCCTCCAGGCTCCTCTCGGTGGCGGGGGGTTGCACCCCCCGGTAAGAGTCTATGGGAAGGCGGTCCAATTGCGCTCGCACCAAGAATAAGTGAGGGTTTCTACAGAGCCGAATGAATATAAGATGGCGTTTCAACCGCGCGTGCATTGAGGAAAGGCAAAGATTTCTTCTGAGCCAGAAAAAAAGAATGAAATTTGTTCCAGGACCCTTCTCTCACTCGTTCTGCATGTCAAGGCGGATGATCCGATAACCCTTGATGGCTTCCCACCCGGCCAAGAGGACGCCGGCGAGGACGAGGAGCATCCCGACCAGGAACGAGGCGATGGTGAGGGCGCCGAGGATCTCGATCCCTCCGAGCACCGAGAAGCCGATGAAGAGGGAGGTGAGGACGAAGAACGCCACCGCTGCCGAGTAGCAGACGATGGCGTCTCTCTCGAACTGTACGCGCGTCTGGAGTTCGGAAAGTTGATCGAGGACACACACAAGGCGTGTGTCTTTGCTCCTCTGAGGGCCCTGATTATCGTGGAGATGATCCCGTTTCTCGTCGTCGAGGACGCGGATCCGGCTGAGCACGACCGAGTACTTGTTGTTCATACTGAGAAGAAGGAGACCGCAGGCCGAGATCATAAGTCCGGGGGCGAGCATGGTCTGGATGATATCAGCTGATGTCACATGATCCTCCAGGTTTTCATTTGCGATTATCATAGGGCGGCATGGAAAAAATACCTTGGTGAAGGGGGAGGTCTTTCCTGTGGTCCTGGAAAAAAGGACTCTGTAGAAACCCTCACTAATTCTCGGTGCGAGCTCTCGGTGCGAGCGCGATTCAACCGCCTTCCTCAATCTTTTCGCCGGGGACGAGGGGGAAGGTGATGAATGCATGGGTGTGCGATGAAAAAACTGGAACCTTTTCATTATCATCCATTGCTCTCAATCGGTGAGGATGAGGGCCGGAGATTTTGGGATATGCTCGAGGTGTATTTTCGCTTCATGAGCAATTCTACGGCTCTGTAGAATCTCTCACATCTTGTGTGGGGGAGAGGTGTGTCACCCACCTTCCTACCCCTTCGGTCGGGGGCGAGTGCCGCCCGGACCCCCGTGATGAAGATAGGGGGGAAGGCAAAATTAATGAACATGAAGAGGGTGTTGCCGTCTCCACTTCTATCGTGTGGCGGGGGGGTTTGGGGGGCTTGGCCGCCCCCCTTCAGAGATCATCATCAAGAGAGTTTCTACAGAGCCAAAAAATGATTAGATCTTCGGCCGCCCCGCCTTGATCACCGTTGCGATCCGGCCCATCTCTTCTGCGAGCAGGGCGATGATGTCGTCGACCGTGATGATCCCGGTGAGCGCACCCTGGCCGTCCACCACCGGGACGCGCCTGACATTCCGGTCCCTGGCCTTCCCCAGCGCCTCGTAGAGCCCTGCGGAGGCCGGGAGAACCATGAGGTTCCCGCTCATCACGGCCCTGACCGGGACCTGCGCCGGGTCCAGGGCCTCGGCGGTGACCCGGACGGTGATGTCGCGGTCGGTGAGGATCCCGACTGGTTTTTTCTCCTCCACGACGACGACGCTTCCCACATTCTGTTCGGCCATGATCCTGGCGACGTCATAGACCGGGGTCTCGGGCGGGACCGTCACCACCGGCACCTGACAGCAGTCCATCAGTGTCATCTTTTCTCTCCTCCTCGGTCGCGCCACCTTCTTGGAGAGCGAATATTTGAAGGTGCGTGCGCGCCGAACTTGCTGGGGATGGCGACCGAGGTACCGGCATGGGAGGCATTGGCAGAGGCCCTCACCAGGAAGGGGGCGGCCGGCACCGTCTATCTGCTCGGGGCCACCGACACCGGCAAGAGCACCCTGGCCACGTATCTCATTGAGCGTCTCGGCGAGCAGACGGCCTATCTGGATGCCGACGCCGGGCAGGCGGTCCTCGGGCCGCCAGGGACGCTCGGGGTCGCCCTGCCTGATGGGGAAGTTCGCCTTCGTTTCACCGGGGCGCTCACGCCGACACGGGCCCTGGAAGAGACCTTCGAAGCCCTCAAGGTTCTGCGCGCGGCCGCATATGCGGCGGGGGCGGAGACGGTGGTCGTCGACTCCTGCGGATATGTGACGGGAAGGGGCGGGGTCGCCTTCCAGCGCCGTTCGGTGGCGGCCCTCAGGCCCGACCATATCGTCGCCCTCCCACGCGGCCGTGAACTCGAACCTATCCTCGGGCCTTTCAGGGGCCGGCGGGGCCCGCGGTTTCACCGGGTCATGCCCTCCCCCCATGCACGTGAACGTTCACGGGGCGAGCGCCGTCGGTATCGGAGAGCACGGTTTGCAGCATATATGGAAGGGGCGGTCAGGCTCCCCCTCCCGGCCGACCTTCAGGTCAGGGGTGCAGTCCCAGAAGACCCGACCGGGACGCTCGCCGCTCTCTGCGACGCTGCAGGCTGGGTCCTCACCGTGGGAATCGTTGAGGCGGTCGGCGAGGACGGAGTTGTGCTCCTGGCCCCGCCTCCCTCGCCATGGGTGCCGGCCTACCTGGAGGTCTCAGACTTCAGGCCAGACCTGCCGCCCCGCTACCTTCAAGAGAGATGAAGCCTGGAAAGAGGGACGATGGCAGAGGTCATCGAGGTGGAGGGACTCGAACACTCCTTCGGGGCGGTGAAGGCAGTGCAGGGGATCAGTTTCACGGTCGAGGAGGGGGAGATCTTCTCTTTTCTCGGGCCGAACGGCGCCGGGAAGAGCACGGTGATCAACGTGCTCACCACCCTCCTCCCCCTCCAGACCGGGCGGGCCGTGGTGGCGGGCTTCGACGTGGCGGCCGACCCCGACCGGGTGCGGGAGGCGATCGGGATCGTCTTCCAGGAGGTCACGCTCGACCGGGACATGACCGTCGGCGAGACCCTGGAGTTCCACGGCCGCCTGTACGGCATG
>JAQVHG010000063.1 GCA_028696365.1 Methanofollis sp. | reverse complement strand
TTATCGGATCATGCAGCGTGCGCTGAAGGGGATGCGTGGGAATAAGTTCTCCATGCAGCGCATGATGAAACGGTTCGGGAAGATGCAGTAGGAGCAGGATGAGGCGTTTTGTCGTGGTCGGACACCGGGGGAGCACTGACCCCGGATTTTCGCTGAACGATCTCCCTGGTGCCGGTCGGATGGACGAGCTCTGTCGGTGCGTGGCGGCCTCCCTCTGTCTCTCCCATGGGATGAGGCGGGACGCCGAGTGCTGGCTTGTGCTGCTGGGCGAACCAAGGGGTCCAAAGACGATCTGTTTTTCAGGGGCGAAGGTACGAAACCTCAGCCCTGACGAGCGCAACATTGCAGGCCTGATCAAGAAGGCTCTGGCCCTGCCGTGCGGGACGATCTTCCGCGAGGCGAGTTCGGGTGTGTGGGTAAGGAAAGGAGGACTTGATACAGTGCTTGAAGAGTGCTCATGTGCGGTCCTGGACGAAGGGGGAGACGATGTGCGGGAGACATCGTCCCTGCCAGAGACCCTCCTCCTCTCTGACCACCTCAACTTCACCGAAGAAGAGGAGGATTTGACCCGCGAGCTCCCGGCCTACTCCCTTGGGCCAGAGGTTCTCCATGCCGACCAGGCGATCGTAGTGCTGCATAACGAACTTGACAGGAGAGAGAGCTGAATGGATCTGATCGAGACGGTTGGAGCGGTCCTTGAATATGGCCCGATCTGCGACCACTGCCTCGGGCGTTTCTTCGGGAAGCGCTCGTTCGGGTTGTCGAACAAAGAGCGCGGTCTGGCCCTGCGGACCGCCTATGCCCTGGCAAAGAATGAACCCTTCTCTGGGGAACCTGACGAATGCTGGGTATGTGAACGGGTCTTTGACCGGGTGGACGAGTGGGCGGGCCGCGTCGTCGAGGCCATGGAGGGGACTGAGTGTACGACCTTCCTGGTCGGGACGCGGGTGCCCCCACTCATTGCCGAGAGCGAGGAGATGGTCTGGTCAGATCTCTCGCTCACCGATCCCGAACCGATCAAGTCGGAGTTGAACCGTGAGGTCGGCAAGGCGGTCTCGGCCCTGACCGGGAAGGTCGTCGAGTTCAAGCGGCCTGACGTGGTCGCGATCCTCAACCTGGCCGAGGAGCGGGTGGAGGTCGAGGTCAACCCGGTCTATTTCAGAGGGCGGTACTGCAAGTACGAGCGCGGGATCCCGCAGACCCACTGGGACTGCAGGGTCTGCCGTGGCAAGGGGTGCGAGCGGTGCAACTACACCGGCAAGATGTATGCCGACTCAGTGGAAGAGCTCATCGGGCGCCCGGCTGCTGAGGTCTTCGAGGCCGAGACGGCGGTCCTCCATGGTTCTGGGCGCGAAGATATCGACGCCAGGATGCTTGGAAGCGGCCGACCCTTTGTGATGGAGATGCTCAATCCGAAGCGCCGGGAGGTCGACCTTGCCGCCCTGGAGGCACTGATCAATGAGCGTGCTGAAGGGCGCGTTGCGGTCAAATTGACCGGATGGAGTTCCCACACTGAGGTGGAAACCCTTAAATCGAACAAAGCGCATAAAAAATACAGGATTCTCGTTGAGATAGATGGAGATATTTCCCTAGACGAACTCAGATCTGCATTGGACCGGTTGAATGGTGTGACAATCCACCAGCGCACCCCAAAGCGGGTCGCGCACCGCCGAGCCGACAAGATCAGAGAGCGCAGGGTTATAAACATTCAATCTCCGGGGATGCAAGACGGGAAATTCGTCATCGAAGTCGCTGGCGAGGCCGGTCTCTATATCAAGGAACTGATCTCGGGCGATGAGGGACGGACGAACCCCAGTCTTGCTGGGCTCCTGGGCAAAGAAGCTCGTGTCACCAGCCTCGATGTAGTGCTGGTGGAAGAACCAGAGAGAGGTGAATGAGATGGCTCATCATAACGGTCCGAGGAAAAAGACACGGTATAAGCTGAAGAAGGATCTCAGGCGTCGGGGCGTTGTCCCGCCGACTGCAGTGATCCAGAAGTTTGAGATGGGGCAGAAGGTCCACATTGTCTGTGAACCAAGCATCCAGAAAGGTATGCCCAATCGGAGGTTTCACGGGAGGACCGGGACGGTTGTTGGCCAGCGCGGCCGCGCATGGCTCGTCGAGGTTCCTGACGGGAACAGTATGAAGATTGTAATTTCCAGACCACAACATCTAAAGCCTCAGAAAGTATAATGTCCACCGAGTGATTGGCATGAAGGTTAAAGGAGTAATTAGCGAGGAGCGGATCACCCTTCCAGAGATGAAGGGTCAGCTCGCACAGGTCGAAGCACGGCGTCTTAATGCCGAGCAGGAGATGTCCTATGAGCTCCGTCAGAGCATTGAGCATGCCAATCACCTTTCCAAGACCTCAGCCGAGCAGTCCCGCGACCTCGTGGACAAACTCCTCACTCTTGAAAAGATGAAACCTGACATCGCGTTCAGGATCGCAAATATCATGCCCCAGTCGAGGGATGAGCTCAGAGCGATCTACGCCAAGGAGCGTTACACGCTCACTGGCGAGGAACTCGATGCTATTCTGGAGATGGTCATCACTCATCTCTGAGGGTTTGTTATGAAGGCTGAGAAAAAGGAGATCTACGCGGTAGTTGTGGATATACTTCTCCAGGGACGTCTTGAAGACCAGCGACGCGGCTTCAAGCGCGAACCTGTCGTGCAGGCGATTGGGACTGGTCAGTTCAAGCTCCTTGAATTGATCCCGAAGAAAGGCGCGGATATCCAGATCCATGATGCGGTCTATATCGGCGAGAAAGAACGGGACAAGGTCGAGCGGGTGAAACGTCGGATAGGCTATGCTGACCTGACCAACACTGCCAAGGTCGAGCTCCCCTTTGCAGTCGAGGCGATTGTGAAGGAGGATGAGGCACGGTTTGTTGATTTCTTCAACAAGGCGGTACCGATCACGCCAAAGCTCCACATGTTCCATCTTCTTCCTGGCATTGGGAAGAAGCTCATGTGGGAACTGGTGGAAGAGCGGGAGAAGAAGCCGTACGAGAACTTCGAGGATATCGCTCAGCGGATCAAGTCCATCCCCAACCCGACCAAGCTCATTGTCGGGCGCGTGATGGAAGAACTTGAGGATCCTGAGGTCAAGTACCGCCTCTTCACGGCACGATGAAAGCACGGTATGATCAACATTTTCTGATTGACCGGCGGGCTGTCGGTCGGATCGTGGACCTGGCAGGCGACCTTGCAGGTCGACGGGTCCTGGAGATCGGGCCAGGGAGGGGGGTGCTGACCACCGCCCTCCTTGAGGCCGGCGCGACGGTAGCAGCTGTCGAGTTGGACGGTTCCCTCGTAGAGGAACTCTCGTTCATGTTTATCGACGAGATCGAGGCCGGGCAGCTTGAACTTATCCATGGCGATGCGACCAGGGTTGCGTTCCCGCCGTTCGAGATCGTCGTTGCAAATCTTCCCTATTCTGCTTCTTCACCGATTACCTTCCGTCTTCTTGAAACTGGTTTTGAGCAGGCGGTGTTAATGTACCAGCGTGAGTTTGCAGAGAGGATGGCGGCGACGGTCGGGACACCGGCCTGCGGGCGTCTCTCAGTGATGGTCCAGACTTATGCCGATGTGGAGTTGTGCTTCAATCTCGGTCCAGGTTCGTTCTCACCACCGCCAGCCGTCGCCTCGACGGTGGTGCGCCTCATCCCTCATGAACCTCCTCACTTCATCGCCGACCGCGAGGTCTATGCGACGGTGGTGCGCGAGCTCTTCTCTCACCGGAGAAAGACGGTGAGGAATGGGTTGCGAGGGGCGAAGCGGATCTTTAGGAAGAAGGAGTTGGACCAGGCGTTGACCGAGCTTCCTGATGAGGTGCTCATGATGCGTCCGGAAGAGCTCTCGATGATGACCTTTGCGATGATCGCAAATCTCCTGGTACCGCGGGAGGAGTGAATAGACGCGGCAATGCAGCCGCTGCGAGATCTCCTTTTTCTGAGGAAAGGTGATTTTTCTTTTCTTTTCTTTTCTTTTTTTGTCCGGTTACTTTTGTAGAACTTTTGTAGAGTTCCTTGTCTATTCAGGTGGCGAGCGCGACTTGATCCCTTTCTCTCTGTGAAGAAATCTTCCTGACGGGAAAAATACGCTCTGTGGATTTCTACGGAGCCCAAACCCCAGAATATTCTGGGATATGTTCCTAGAATTCCTTCTTCATGCTGTTGCTGGGCCTGTATCCATTCTCTCTTCTTCTGTTTTTTCTTTTATCTCTTTTCCGAGTATCTCTCCTACGTCATGTGTGAGCCGGTAACGCACTGTCCTTCCTTCTTTCCTTGACTCGACAAGTCCGTCTTTGATGAGTCTCTTCATATGCCAGGTGACCGTCGCCCTCGACAATTTGACCGTCTCGGCGGCTTTTGACTGGGAGACATCTGGTGTCTCCATCATGAGGGAAATCAGCTTCCTCTTAGTCTGACTCTTGAGGTGGATGAGGAGGTGTTCCTCTGTTTCATTGAGGGTTTCTGAGAACTCAAAGTACCCAAAGGTATTTCCTTGCCCGTTTCTGTGGATAAATCCCTTCCTTTGCAGACGAAAAAGGTGGTAGTTGACGGTGCCGCGGCTGATCTCGGTTGCCTCGACGATCTCAGACACCGTGATGCCCGGATTATCGCTGATGCACATAAGAATCTGCCTGCGGTTCGAGGTCTCAGGGGAGTGCTGATGCGAGGCACACCGGTAGCCGAAGAATGCCAGGATGCCAAATGAGGAGAGGAATTTGACTGGCACGGCGAGGGCCGGGCAGTAGATGAGCATGTAAAATGTAAGCAACTTCTTCGGTGAGACGGACCAGATCGGTACGATCTCCTCGTCGTCGATAATTACCGCGTCGTCGGGGATCTCTGGCGGTATGGGTTCGACAACGATCTTCGCCGTTGTTGGGCTCCAGACAAGGAGCACTACCAGGATGAATACAAAGATGACAGGGGGGGTTCGATACATAGATCAACTCTTGATTTTTGGGGTGCGGCCAGCGATATGTGGGTATGCTGTCGGCATACAGTGAGTCGGAATCAGGAACCTTAAATATTGTGAGCTGATCCCCTCTATGTTCTTAGATCCGCGTATTGAAGGCTCAGGAAAAATATGTGGTTTGAAAAATATATTTTGTGCGAGAGGGGGATCAGGGGTTTTGCAGGAGAGGGTACTCCTGTCGGTCCCGTCGCGTGAAGAGAGGACTGAGGAGGATCCTTCTTGTTTCTGGATCGTGTTTTGCTTTTCTGGGGCTCTGTAGAAACCCTCTGGATCTCTCTCTGGTAGGGGACTTGCCGCCCCCCAAACCCCCGTTGATGAAGATTGGCGGAGGATTGCGTCCTGTCTTCATGATCTATTCTCTGCCGTCCCGCCCCTATCTTCATCCTGGGGGTCCGGGGGCAGAGCCCCCGGTGCGGTGGTGTGGGAAGGCGACGGATCAGACGTGCCGCCCCACATATAGACTAAAGAATGTTCTCCTGCTTTCTTCCGGTGGAGGGAGACCCCCCGGAACCCCCCACGATGAAGAGAGAGGTCGGGCGGCAGAACACACCCGGTGAAAGAACAGAAGAAGGTGATGAATGGATGGTCACGCTATGAAGAGAGGAGAGTGTGACACCATCATCTTTCTTTATCTTTGGCAGAGGGAGAAGTCAGGAAAGTGTTGGGATATGCTCGAAACCAAAAAACCTCATCCGATCTCAAGGGAATGATCAAGTCCTGGAAAAGTGTGCAAGATCTTTAGCGAGTACTTTCTTCAGGCCGCTGCCGACCTGGGATCAATTTTGTCGTCTTCTTTTCCTCCTCCCCCCCTTTCTTTCTCAAGCATATCGAGGGCATCATGGGTGAGCCAGTATCGCACCCTCCCTTTTGCTTTCTTCACCTCAACGAGTCCATCTCTGATGAGCTGCTCCATATGCCAGGAGACGGTCGGCCTCGAGACCTCGACGACCTCTGCAACTTCTGACTGGGAGATCCCTGGAGTCTCCCTCAGGGCGGAGAGTAGATTCTTTTTGGTCGTGTTTTTGAGGTGCAGGAGAATCTCCTCTTCAGCAGTGTCGAGTTTTTCGTTGTATACAAAGTAGCCGATGGTTTTTCCCTTGGCGATTTTGTTGATGAGACTCCTGTCTTGCAGATGGGTGAGGTGGTAATGCACGGTGCCGCGGCTGACCCCCATCGCAGTGGCGATCTCGGTCGCAGTGACTCCTGGATTTTTCTTGATGCATGAAAAGATCTGCCACCGGTTTGGGTTGTCGAATGGGCGGTGACGCGAGATGCGACGGTAGCCGAGGTGGGCCCAGATGCCGATCGAGTAGAAGATTTCTACGGGGCAGGCGAGGAGGGGGCAGTAGATGAGGGCGAAGTAGGTGACTAACTGCATGGGGGCGGAGTGCCAGATCGGTACGATCTCCTCGTCGTCGAGATTTATTCCATCTTCGGGTATCTCTGTTGGTCCGGGTTCGACGATGATCTTTGCGGTTGCATGAAACCCCGGACTAAGAAGGAGGAGTGTGAATATCAAAAAAAGAACAAATTTATGTTTCATGTCCAGTTCCAGTGTTGTGGGCTTATTTATAGTATACAACGTTCAGGGTGTACGAGACCCCTTCTTCAGGCACGTCATCGCCAAAGACGTAGATCTTCCAAGTACCGTTCGGGAGAGTGGATGAGTCAGAGAGTGTCAAGGTGATCTTTTCATCGCTATGTCCGTCGTCACTGTCATAAAACGGACCGAGGGCACCGTTGGGTCTTGGAGGGAAGATGGTCAGGCGGACCGAGTGGGGACCATCGCTGTGTCCACTCCAATCGAGATGCACATGAATTTTTGTGACATTAGAGGGAATTTCCTTATTGATGACATCTGTATCAAGTGGATAGATAGTGCTCCCGATCGCTTGTACAGCATTATCAAACCCTTCCAGGTCGATCACACCGTCTGGGATGGGTGAGACGGTGATCTGGTCGGGGCTCTCTGTTCTCAAGTCATGGGCGGTCGCAGCAGACACAAGAAGTGCCGCGGCGATGATTAGAATCAGAATAGTTTTTCCGGGCTGCATGATATCGCCATATCCTGAATCAGAACCTGTAAACTTAAACTTTCTGAGCTGATCCTCTAATTCCTCCAGATAGGTAGAGAGAGTGTTCAGAGGAAATATATATTATGAATATATGTTCGTGAGATTTATGCTTGTAGGTGATTTTTTTGAGGAGGGATCCCGGGGTCGCATATAGTGGCGGCGTGGAGATTCTCGCGATGCTGGTTTCATGCAGTATGGCGGAGGTGCGCTCTTGAATCGTGCCTAATTATGCTGATCCACATGGATGCATGAGGGCGCGCAGGGCCGGTCCTTGCGCGGGTATGAATCTTTTCTTCTTTCCCTGGTCATCTGCGCGTCTGTTTCTGACTATCAGCCAATCAGTCTGACCAGTGGGAGAGATACAGGGGTATGTCCTCAATTCAGCCATATCAGGTGGATCTTGTCTCTCTCTTATGGGACCTGCGCCTTTTCCCATCGGTTGCGCTCACTTTGCCTCTGGATATGTAGAGGTTCAACACGCAACGAATATATAAAACGATAATTATAATCTCTGCCGTGGATGCCGGAGCCGGGTGCCCATCTCCGGCCGAGGGCTGATGACACCGGACTTCCCTTCCTGTGCCCGAATCATCTAACCCTTCAGGAGAGCATTCTACCTCAACCTGGAGGGGCACCCCCCATTTCTTGAGGGCCGGCATCCCGGTGGGTGGGCGCAAGGCAGAACCTTCTCACCCTGTGGTTTTTCACGGCACCGGTCTTTCTTCTGAAGGGGAGAAAAGAGTTCCTGGAGTCACTGGAGCATGGACAGAAAAAAAGAGTGTAATCCAACAGGTGGAGGGGCTTTGGCAAGGACGGCACTGATCGTCCTAGCCTTTACCGCGGTGCTTGTCGCGGGGTGCAGCGCCCCATCTTCAGAGGAGGTGCAGGCGGCTGTCGCTGGAGTTCATGAAGAAACGACCGGCTTTTCTGCACATGTCACTCTGACCACACCAGACTGGAACACCACGGCCAGGCTCTCTTCTGAGGATAGCAAGCGCTACCGTTTTGAGTATCTTGAAGGCGTGTATGCTGGGATCATAGTCATCAACGATGGGAAAAATCTCTGGATCTATGAACCGGCCGCAGGCAATGCTTCAGTGATCCCGGCAGAGTACGCTGGCACCCTCTTTTCCGACGCCGTCAGGCAGGCACAGACAGGATGGGAAGTGTACCAGATGACGGTGGCCACCATTGTGGACAGCCCGATCTCGTCGGTGGCGGCAGGGGAGCGTGACGGCCGTCAGGTCTATGAGGTCAGCGTTGAGGAGGAGGGTTTGATCGGGACGGCGCCGACCAGACCGCGTGAGGAAGTTTATGATATCAGTGCAGTGGTCGATGCCGAAGCCTGGACGATTGTCGAGGCAGTCCTCCTGGATGCGACTGGACGAGAAGTGATCGCCGCGCACTACGCAGAGGTCAGTCTGGACCCGGCATTCCCTGCTGGTACTTTCACCTTCAAACCGCCACCAGGGACAAATGTCACCCTGGCACGGACGTTTGCCATCACGCCGATCTTTGCCGCGAGCCTTGAAGAACTGGAGAAATTTGCGGGCCCTGAGACTCCTATACCGTCCTGGCTCCCCGAGGAGTATGCATTTGTCGAGGGTCACCACATCCCCGCCCTCTCTACCACCGTGATCTATGCGCGGGCTGATGCCCCTGATCAGATCAGGCTCACCATCTGGCCTGCCGATCTCCTGATCCCGTCCGTCCCTGAAGACGCCGAAGAGGTAGGAGTCGATGGGATAGAGGGGTGGTACTTCATCGGAGATGGGACCGCTACGCTGGTCTGGTCTGATGGCATAATGACCTACGAACTTGAAGGGCCTGATCAGCGAGAGGTGCTGGTGAGGGTCGCCGCCTCCGTCGGTCCCTTGCAGGGGGCGTGACCTAATAGAGGGCAGGATCAAGGATCCCTCACCGATATTTCATGTGTTATCTTGAAGTATGTGTTCGCTTCATGAGCAAACTTGAGCGGTGATCACGCGGATATGTGCACTCTCACAACCGCCTGATCCCCATCGCCTCGTCCAGTTCTTCGGCCACCTCCAGCAGGTCGTCGAAGATCCGGTCGGCGTCTTTTCTCATCTCCTCGACGGCGGCGGTGAGGCTCCCGCCGCGCAGGTAGATGAGTTTCTTTTTTCTGTACATCAGGCCGGCGAGGGTGAGGTTCCTGACATGATGGTTCACCCGTCCTGGGGTGATCTCCAGGTGCCCGGCAAGGGTCTCGGAGGCGACACCCCGCTCAGCTGCGATTTCGGCGAGGACTTCGAGGACGATCTGCTGGGCGATGTTTTCCAGGTCCCGACCGTTTGTCAGTCCAAGGCTCTGGCAGAACCAGGCAAGATGTTCATCGACCCCGCTTCCCGGCGGCTGCTCAATGGCGTTGAGGGAGATGCGCTGTTCGATCATGGTGGTATCCCGTTCATATGATTTGAATTGAAACTATTTCAATAATGTTGATATCATTTCGATTTAACTAGAAAGGATTAAATAGAAATCACCCCCATCATATGGGATGATCCACTCTCTGTGGACCGCAGGAGGAATAGTATGACAAAAATCCAGCCAATCGGAGAGAGAGTACTGATCAAGCAGAATAAATCAGAGGAAAAGACCGCGTCTGGGATCTACCTCCCTGACTCGGCACGCGAGAAGCGCAACGAAGGGACCATCATCGCCGTCGGCACCTACGAGGACGGCCGCGCCCTCCCTGTGAAGGCAGGCGACCATGTCATCTATGGGGGATACTCATCTGAAGAGATTGAGATCGACGGTGAGAAATGCCTCTTTGTCGACTGGAAGGACGTCCTTGCAAAGGTAGAGGAGGAGTGAATATTATGAGCACAAAGCAGATTATGTTCAATGAAGCGGCCCGCCAGGCCCTGCTCGCCGGGGTGGACAAGGTCGCCAACACTGTCAAGATCACCCTTGGTCCCAAGGGACGGAATGTCGTTCTGGACCGCGGGTCAAAGCCGGTAGTCACCAACGACGGCGTGACCATCGCCAAGGAGATCGAACTCTCTG
>JAQVHG010000062.1 GCA_028696365.1 Methanofollis sp. | reverse complement strand
ACCAAAGGTCAATGAGGCCCTCAAGACCGTCGCTCAGGAAAACGTAAAGATCCCAAGAGTGACGATCACCGGCACCCTCGTCCTTACCTCAACAAAGCCTGACGGTGTGAACATTATTCGCAGAGCCCTCAGGAGTGCCCAGCCAAAGGTCGACGAGGACGTTGAGATCGAACTCACCTACCTCGGGGCACCGAACTACCGGGTGAAGGTCACCGCTCCTGACTACAAGAAAGCCGAGAAAGTCATTGATAAGGCATCTAACGCGGCAATCGGCGTCATGGAACGGGCGAAGGGCACCGGGAAGTTCGTACGAAAGGCAAAGAGTGCATGAGCGGCCGGATCCAATATTGTGAGCGGGACCGCCGCTACACCCTGTTTTCCCGCTGTCCAGTCTGTGGGGGGCCGACAAGGACGGCACACCCGGCCAGATACTCTCCTCAGGACCGGTACGGCGCCTACAGGAGGCTGGCAAAGCGATGGAAGACATAGACATAGCGTTTCTCACCGAAGACAAGGTCAAGGCAGACATCCTCATTGAGGGTCTGCCAGGGATCGGTCAGGTCGGTAAACTCGTCGTCGAGCACATGATCGAGGAACTCGGCGCAGAACAGATTGTGGATATTTACTCTATTTATCTCCCGCCGCAGGTACTTATCGAACCTGGCGGAGTCGCTCGCATGCCTTCCAATGAGATCTATCTCTGGAAGGGCGAAGAGATCTCAATCGCGTTTCTCGTCGGGGATTTTCAGAGTACCTCAAACGAAGGACACTATCTCCTTACCGATGCATATCTCGACATCGCCGAAGAACTCGGAGTGAAGCGGGTTTACACCCTGGGCGGATTCGGGGTTGGACATCTGGTCGAGGAGCCAAGAGTGCTCGGCGCGGTGAACGACGAGAGGCTCATCGAAGAGGTAACCGAAGCCGGCGGCGTGATGACCGGTGACGAACCCGGGGGGATCGTCGGGGCCGCGGGGCTCCTCCTGGGGCTCTCTGCAGAGCGTAATATGGAGGGGATATGTCTAATGGGCGAGACGTCGGGGTACCTTGTCGACCCGAAAAGTGCCAGGGAGGTGCTCCTGGTCCTCGCCAGACTCGTCGGGATTGAGATCGATCCCACGAGGCTTACCGAGCATGCCACGGAGATGGAGAAGATCATCGCCAGGTATGAAGAGATGGAACGCGGCAAAGAGGACGAGTCCCTCAATTATATCGGATAAACATGGCTGTCTACGCCGATCTCCACATCCACTCCCCGTTCTCGATGGCCACGTCCCCTTCGATGACGCCGGCGTCCCTCTGTGAGGCGGCGGCGGTCAAGGGGATCGGGGTGCTGGGGAGCGGGGACGCCCTCCATCCTGAGTGGCGGGCGGCCTGGGAAGCATATGAAGATGGGACTGGGACAGTCATCCTCCCGACCACTGAGGTGGAGGGGAGGGGACGGGTCCATCACCTCATCGTCATGGAGGACTTCTCCTCCTTCGAGGAACTCGCCCAGGTCTTCGCTCCCCACTCCCGCGACCTCCTGACCGGGGGACGGCCGCATGTGCGTCTCGACGGCGAGACGATCGCCGCGGCGGTCCATGACCTCGGTGGTCTGGTCGGCCCGGCCCATGCCTTTACCCCCTGGACCTCGATCTATGCATCGCACGATTCGGTCGTCTCCTGTTATGGCGAAGAACCGATTGATTTTCTCGAACTCGGGCTCTCGGCCGACACCTCATACGGCGCCGGGATCCCCGAACTCGACGGCGTCCCATTCCTCTCCAACTCTGACGCCCATTCGGCCCACCCGGTTAAACTGGGCCGCGAGTTCAACCGTCTCGACCTCGGTGCAGTCACGACGAAGACTGCCTTCGACGCGGTGAAGCGGGGGAAGGTCACTCTCAATGCCGGATTCTTCCCTGAGGAGGGGAAGTACAACCGCACGGCCTGCACCAGGTGCTACCAGCAGTACTCCCTCGACGAGGCAGAGGTCCATGCCTGGACCTGCCCGGTCGACGGGGGGAGGATCAAGAAGGGCGTGCGCAACCGCGCCCACGAACTCGGCGGTGGCGGCGACTGCTCTGGCCGCCCGCCGTATTATCACATCATCCCGCTCGGCGAGATCATCAGAGTGGTCCTCGGCGTCTCTTCCCCCACGACCAAGAAGGCGGAGGCACGATATGCACGCCTGACCGACGCCTTCGAGACCGAGATCGCCGTCCTCGCCGAGGTGCCTCCCGGAGAGATCGCAGAGGTCGACCCTGAAGTTGGGGCGGCCATCGGCGCATTCAGGGAGGGCCGGGTAAAACTCGTCCCTGGCGGCGGCGGAAAATACGGCACGTTCTCTTTTCTATAGGTGTGAGAGACGACCTGGACCGAGGTGATCCATGGCTCTCTCTTTGAAACAAGTGGATCGTTAGTTTTCTCTCTGGGGCCTGGCCGTCCCCAGACCCCCGCTGGCGATGGGGAGAGTATCACATTGTGGTAGATCAGGCATATGCTCTCATACTCGCTGACGCTTGCAGCCACCTAACTCCCGGCGACGAAAGGGAGAAAGAAGGAGGACACTGAGAGGGATCACACAGAAAAAAAACACTCGCCGGTCCCCCGCAAGTCGCTCCCTCCGTCACTCTTCATAGCAAGGGGACTGTGCGCCCCTGGCCCTGACAGAAATATGCAGAGGACTGCAGAACGGGAGATCCAGCGAGAGCGATCACCTCCCTTCGACAAAATGCAATTCCCCCACAATCTCCACGATAAGGAGGCCCAAGGCCCCCTCTGACCCCCACGGGTCCTCTATCGACAGCGCAGGATAAATACCATGACCGCACAAAGGTATGATCATCTTTCCCTAACTCAAATAAAATTGATATTGGTGATACCATGCACATCATGGAAGGATTCCTCCCACCGGCCTGGTGCCTCTTCTGGCTCCTGGTCTCCGCCCCGTTCGTTATCTACGGGATGTACCAACTGAGAATATTGATGAGAGAGAAGAGAGAGGCGCTCCCTCTCCTCGCCGTCGCAGGCGCCTTCGTCTTCGTCCTCTCGTCCCTCAAACTTCCGTCGGTGAGTGGGAGCTGCTCGCACCCGACCGGGACTGGACTTGGCGCCATCCTCTTTGGCCCCTTCATCACCGCGATCCTCGGACTAATCGTCCTCCTGTACCAGGCGATCTTCCTGGCCCACGGCGGCCTCACCACCCTGGGGGCAAACCTCTTCTCCATGGGGATCGCAGGTCCACTCCTCGCCTATGCAATCTACCGGGGCGGCCAGAAGGTCGGGCTCAACACCTACCTCACCGTCTTCCTCGCCGCTGCCCTTGCCGACCTCTTCACCTATGTGGTGACCGCAGCCCAGCTCGCCCTCGCCTTCCCGGCAGAGGTCGGCGGGTTCGTCACCTCGTTCGTCGCCTTCGCCGCGGTCTATGCCGTCACCCAGGTGCCTCTCGCGATCATCGAAGGCGCGGTCATCGCCCTGACCTTCAAGTACATCATCGACGTCCGCGCGGAGATCCTGGTCAAACTCGGCGTCCTCTCCGACGGAGTGGCCGCACGGCTGCAGAGGGTGCAGGCATGAAGTACACACTGGAACTTGTCGTCCTTGCGGTCCTCCTCATCTTCGCGGGGGCATTCGTCCTCGTCCAGAACACCGGGGAGCACGAATGGAGCGGGACCGACGACCAGGCCGGCGACGTCATCAACGAGATGACCGGCACCGAGTACGAACCCTGGGCCGACCCCCTCTACGAACCCCCAAGCGGCGAGATCGAGTCGCTCTTCTTCTGTCTCCAGTCCGCCATCGGGGCACTGGTGATCGGGTTCTTCTTCGGGTATTATTACCGCGGACGGCGGATTAATACCTAAAATCTCTCCCCTTCTTTGCACAGAGGGGAGCAGGAGAGGAGCATGGAAAATATCCTGGACGATTATGCCCACCAGAACGCCCTGCGGGACGTCGACACCAGACTCAAACTTGTCCTCGGCGGAGGAGCGATCGCCGTCGGCATTCTCTCCACCGCTCCAGTAGCCCCGGTCCTCATCGCCGTCTCCATGGCGGCGATCACCGTTTTCCTTGCCAGGATACCCGGACGGTTCTACGCCACCCTCCTCGCCATCCCCCTCTCCTTCGCTGTCCTCTCTGCAGGCGTGATCCTCTTTCTCCAGGGCGGGGGTGAACCCCTCATCGCACTCCCAGTCGGCGGGTTCACCCTCACCGCCACCACCGGCAGCGCCGACATGGCCGCCCTCGTCCTGGCCAGGACCTTTGCAGGGATGTGCTCACTCTTCTTCATCGCGTTCACCACCCCGATGGTCGAGATCTTCGCGGTGATGCGTGGGCTCAGGCTCCCGGCAGAGTTCGTCGACCTCGCCATGCTCATCTACCACTTCATCTTCATGCTCATCAGCGAGGCGGTGGCCACCCACAATGCCCAGGAGATCCGCCAGGGCTACACAGGGTTCAGGAACTCGCTCCGCTCTTTTCCGATGCTTGCTGGAGCACTCTTTGTGCGGGCCTGGGAGAAAGGAGAGGAACTGATCCTTGCCATGGACGCCAGGTGCTATGACGGCAAATTCCCCCTCGAAGAGCGCAAAGATGGTCCTTCACCCCAGAGCACCGCCGCCGTCGCCGCGTACCTCCTCGCCGTTGGCATAATCGCCCTCCTAACCAGAGGCATACAGATATTCTGAGAACGACCATGAGAGACGCAATCGAATTCCAGGACGTACACTTCGCCTACTCAAACCAACCTGAATCCCTACGCGGCATCAACGTCGCCGTCAGAGAGGGGAGCAAGGTCGCCCTCGTCGGCCCGAACGGCGCCGGCAAGACCACCCTCCTCTTGATGTGCAACGGGATGCTGCGCCCAACACGGGGCGAGGTGCGGATCGGCGGAGTGCCGGTGCAGTACGATACCCGCTCACTCCGCGAGGTAAGGAGGAAGGTCGGGCTCGTCTTCCAGAACTCAGACGCCCAACTCTTTGCCCCGACGGTCTGGCAGGACGTGGCTTTCGGTCCCCTCAACCTCGGGATGGAGAAGCACGAGATCGAGGAGGCGGTCGAACAGGCCCTCCACCAGGTTGGGATGAACGGCTATGAGAGACGCCCGCCCCACCACCTCTCTGGAGGGGAGAAGAAAAGAGTCGCCATCGCGGGGGTGCTTGCGATGGACCCAGAGGTGCTGGTCTTCGACGAACCGACCAGCGCCCTCGACCCGGCCACTGCCGAGGAGGTGATGGACCTCCTGGACGAACTGAACCACGAAGGCAGGACCATCCTCCTCTCCACACACGACGTCGAACTCGCCTACCGCTGGGCCGACGAGGTCATCCTGATGGAGGACGGAGCAGTGCTCAGGCACGGGAGCCCTGAGACGATCTTCTCCGACCCCGCTCTCCTGCACCAGGCCAGGCTCAAGCCACCTGCGGTGCTGGACCTCTATCGGGAACTCTCCGACCGCGGCTATTTCAAAGACAAAACCCCGCCACGCAGCGCACTCGAGTTCACCGACCTGGTCGAGGGTCTAGCCAGCAGCATGCCGGCGCACGACGAGTGCGGGACCATCCATCTCTGGGACGCTGCCGGGACCGACAGCACTGCCCTCGCCGCTCTCCTCTCCTCAGGCTCCGTCGCCTGGGTAGGGGCGATGGGCACCAGGGCGAAACGACGGGCATCAGAGGAAGGGATCGTCCCTGACTTCACCTACGGCGTCATCGACAAGTGTCTCCTGCGAGCGGTCGCCGGCGAGGACTCACTCATCCTCACCACCGGCGGGATGCTCGACCATACATGTGAGCGGATCGTCACGTATGCCAGGGAAAGCGGTCGAGAGATCAAGATCAGGGCTATCGGGTGAGATCCACCCCTGCAGGAGGATGTCAGGAGAGAATGCCGCGAAAGACGCAGCAATAATGAGATCGCCTCAGACTGCAGGCAGTCGGAACGGGAAGATAATATTAATGGAATAGCGGGATAATATTGTGTACAATGCTCAATATTCGCCGGGAGATATGTGGGTACTGCGGTGCCTGTGTCTCTGTATGCCCTGAAGGGGCCCTCGAACTCATCGACGCATATCTGACCGTCGACAGCGAGACCTGCATCAGTTGCGGCATCTGTACAAAGGCGTGTCCTCTTGGAGCGCTGGAGGTAACCGATGAAGTCTGAGTACGACGTCCTCGTTATCGGGGGCGGACCAGGCGGTGCCGTCGCAGCATGGACCGCCGCAAAGAAGGGACTTTCGACCTGTCTCATCGAGAAGAGACCGGCAATCGGTGCTCCGGTCAGGTGTGCCGAGGGAGTCGGGAAGAAACTCCTTACCGAGTTTCTCGACCCAGACCCACGCTGGATCTCTGCAGACATCAAACGCGCCCGGATCATCGCTCCTGACGGGACCGAGATCCAACTCAAGGAGGACCAAGCCGGGGCAGAGGTCGGGTATGTCCTTGACCGCAAGATCTTCGACCGTGAACTGGTCTGGAAGGCTTCTGAAGCCGGTGCCGACGTCTATGTCAAGACTCGGGCCGTCAAACCGATCCTTGAGGACAGTATAGTCAAGGGAGCGGTCGTCGAGTCCTGCGGCACACAGCAGGAGGTCAGGGCTGCGGTCACCATCGCCGCCGACGGGGTGGAGTCGAAGTTCGCCCGCTGGTGTGGGATCGATTCAACCGTCCCGGTAGATGAACTGATGAGTTGCATCCAGTATCTTGTCACTGACATCGACGTCGACCCGGTCTGCAACGACTTCTATCTCGGCAACGAGGTCGCCCCGCAGGGGTATCTTTGGGTCTTTGCGAAGGGAGAGCGATGCGCCAATATCGGGATCGGGATCCCGGCCGCAAAGAGGGGACCTGGCAACCGCGCCAAGGACTATCTCGACCACTTTATGGCCGAGCATTACCCTGACGGCAAGATCATAGAATGTATCTTTGGCGGCGATCCGGTCTGCAAGCCTCTCGACTGTACAGTAACAGACGGGCTGATGATCGTCGGCGACGCCGCACGGGTCGTCGACCCCATCACCGGCGGCGGGATCGGCAACGCAATGGTCACCGGCAGACTCGCTGCAGAGGTGGCGGCTGAGGCGATCGCCAAAGGTGACACATCGAAGGCAGCCTTGATGCCGTACGACGAGGGATGGCGGAACTCGAAGATGGGTCAGGGCCTTGAGCGCAACTACAAAGTCAAGGAGTTCTTCATCAAACTCTCCGACGAGAAGATGAACGACCTCGCAGATTCAATCGCGCATATAGACTTCGCCGAGTTCTCGGTCAGGGCCTTGGTCATGGAGTTGATCAAGAGAAATCCAAAGATGCTCTTTGAGTTGAGAGAACTCAAAGACGCCCTGAAACATTAAGACCAATACGTGCCTGGAAAGGGGAGGTGCGCCTGATCGCGATCCACACCTACCTCCCTGATTTCTTTTCAAGAATTTTTTAGAGCGCTGGAGAGAGCGCCCTGGCAAGTCTCTTCGCGTGAGAGAGGTCGCCGACCAGTGGATAAGATCTATGCCGTCCGCGGCCACTCTTCATTGATGAGAGACTCCATCGCTATCGAGCATGAGTTCGAGCTCCCTCATCAGATTATGATGACACAAGGGGGAGGACACTCCTTCATCGCCCCCCTTCTGCCTATCATCAGGGGCCGTGGAGGCGACTGCGATGATGGGCGGCATATCTGTCATCGCTCCTCTCCTCACCATATCACGCCCCTCACAAGAGAGAAACGTCAAGAGGATTTACCATGACAATGATCCTGAAGATCAGATCTCTGGGGTTACATAATGGTTTGAGTCCACCAAACACCTTTGGGACCGATACACAGATTGCAGATCTATCTCTTGAATGATCATCTGCCTCCCCCCATCGTCATCTCAGAGGTCCGGGGGGCAGAGCCCCCGGTACGAGTAATGAGGAGAAGGTGTGATGATCAGATGTGCCGCCCTCATCGTAGAATCTCCACCGCCATCTCGCGCCTGGAGAGCACTCCTCAGACCTCCACAGACGAAGGGATCTGAAAGGCGGCGATGAAACCAGATCTTTCAAATGTCCTGTCACGATTGAAGAGGGATCCGCCTGAATTTTGTAGCGGTGCTCAGAGCAATTTTCATCAGGTATGCTTGAACCCAGGGTTCATGCCAGATTTTACACAGCCAAAAAAAGAAAAAATACGAGAAGGAAGTTTCAGAGCTCAGGACTCTTCAACTGCCGGTTGAGGATGGTAATACACTCTTTTTCGGCCTCTTTTTTGGTAAAGACCGTGATGATGTCACTTGGCCGGATCTTCACGTCCCCACTTGGGATGATCAGTTCACCGCCTGCCCGTCTGATCGCGATGAAGACGAAGTTCTTCACCTCAAGTTCCCTGATCTCGTGGTTGATGATCGGCGCCCCGTCCTCTGCTACGACCTCAAAGATCGTCCCCCCCGGGATGGAGGCGAGTTGCTGCATGTTCGGGTTCTCGGCCCAATAGTAGAGCCTAGTTGCCACGAGTTCGTCTGGATTCTCACTGATCTTCACTCCTACTTCTTTGAAGAGTGCCGAGTGCTCTTTCTGATTCACGATGGACACGACGTTCGGGACTTTGAAACGTTTCGCAAGCCAGCAGGTCATCAGGTTCACAGCATCATCGCTCGTCGTCGCGACAAGGCTCTGCGCCCGATCGATCCCGGCATCGTCGAGGATCGAGCTGTCGGTGGAGTCGCCAGCGATCGCCAACACATCATAGTGCTCAAGGATGTCGTTGCACTTCGCCTCGTCCTGGTCGATGACCACAACACTGTCGCCGCGGTATGCTGATATCGCCGTCAGATTCCGCCCTATCCCGCCGAGACCAACGATGATAATATACACATCACCAATTTGCCGTCCCTGGCTTGAAATACCTTGTGCATCCAATCTACTCGTATATGATCTGTGGCGTCGACGAGGCAGGAAAAGGCGCAGTCCTCGGCCCTCTGGTAGTCGGAGTCGTCGGGTGCGAGGCCGAGGAAGTTCTCCCGGCCGGGGTGCGTGACTCAAAGGCCCTCACCCCCAGGCGGCGGGAGGCGCTCTACGCCGAGATCACAGCATCGTGCCCCTGGCGGACGGTAGTGGTCGAGGCGGCCGAGATCGACCGGCTCAGGCAGGACATGACGATGAACGACCTGGTGGCAAGGGCTCATGCCGAGGCGGTCATGAGCCTGGAAGGGGCCGACCAGGCCTATCTCGATGCCTGTGATGTGAATGAGGAGCGGTACCGCTCAAAGGTCGCCGCACTCGTCGGAAATGGGTGTGAGGTCGTCGCCCGTCACCATGGAGACGCCCTCTTCCCGGTAGTGAGTGCCGCAAGCATCGTCGCCAAGGTGACGAGGGACCGGGCGCTCGAAGACCTCAGGGCCGAATACGGCGCGGTCGGGAGCGGGTACCCTTCAGACAAAGTCACCATCGCCTATCTCAAGGACTACATCGCAGGACATGGCACCGCCCCAGCCTTCGCCCGCACGAGTTGGGAGACGGTCTCCCGACTCTTCGACCGGCGGCGGCAGACGAATCTTGACGATTTTTAGCGAGTGGGATGAGAGAGATGGTCACCGGTAGAGAAGTCCCGTAGACCCCTTATCTGTGAGGTCATCCCAAAATCTCCAACTCTCCCCCTCTCAGAAGAGAGCACTAGATGTGGTGGAGAAATCCTCCCCCTCTTCGTTGCCCAACCATGCCTTCACACACCACCGCACCGGGGGCACTACCCCCGGACCCCAGGGATGGCGATAGAGGCAAGAAGGCAGAGCGATGATCGTGAAGACAGAATGCGTTTCCCTGCCTCTCTTCATCGGCGGGGGGGTCCGGGGGGTCCGGGGGGCGGCACGCTCCCCAGTGGAGGAGAGGGTTCAGAATTTCAGGAACGAAAGACTTCAATTCAAGATGGTGTTCCACCTCAAGAGAGTTTTGGGATATGCTCTGTTTTAAGTTCAAGTGTGACACAATCGTCCCTATCCGTACTCGCACTGGGGGAGATATCAAAGATCATAGATATTCTCACGCTCCCTCCGGTCGCACAGCGAAGATCAAAGATCTCCTCGAACTTGTTCACGCTCGTTTCCACCAGAACTGCGGGATGAAGATTGGGCCGGGA
>JAQVHG010000061.1 GCA_028696365.1 Methanofollis sp. | reverse complement strand
GGTGGGGTAGGAAAGAAGGGATCTGTAGAAGTGGGCATGCACCCGGGGTTCAGGCATACGCGGTTGAAAATTTATCTCCGCGTGCTCTCTCTCTTTTCAAGACAGGAGAATCGTTGGGGTGCACCCCCCAGGCACGAGATTGGGATGAAGATCCTGCGATTGAGGGCGGCACGCCTGATCATCACACTGTCCAGATCTGTAGAAGCCCCCACCTCTTGTGTGGGTGAGACGTGTGTCCCCCGCGTTCCCCCCTCTTTGGCCGGGGGTTCTGCCCCCCCCCAGAGAGATACATCCGCGGATCCCCCACACTCCCACACACGCGGGGGAGAGACACCAGGCATCCCTTCTCCCTTCGTCTCTCCCCATCCGCTGTCATCCCGTCACAGCCCTTGCGTCGCCTCCACCTCGATCTCATCTCATGGAAAAGACCGACCCAGACAGGCCCGTTCATCGGCGACCACACCCCTTCCAAAAAACCCCGAGAACCCCTCCCCGCTCCCACTGACAAGACTTTAGCCATGCAGCACCGATCTTGTACTATGCATATCGCACTCCTCTCATCCCGACTCGACCCCGCGGGCACTCACCTTGCCACACGGATCAGAGACCTTCTCAGGGAACGGGAGGACTGGCCTCTCCTTGGGGCTGCAGACCTCACCTTCCACGAGATCGACGGACGACTCATCTACGCCGAGGCGATCGACCACGACCTCGACGCCGACCTCGTCCTCTTCCTCTCTAGACACACCAGCAGCCACCCGACCCCCGCCCTCACCGTCCACGTCACCGGGAACTTCGGCGAGGCAGTCTACGGCGGCGACGCCCAGACCCTCCCCCCCGCCGCCCCGGCCATGATGCACGCCGTGCTCCGCGGCCTCGCTCGCCACGCCCCGCCAGGCTACCGGGCCAGCTACGAAGCCACCCACCACGGCCCCACCACCCTCGCCACCCCCTCGCTCTTCGTCGAGATCGGGTCGACCGAAACCGAATGGAACGATTCCCGCGCCGCCGACGCCGCCGCGCGCGCCGTCCTCGAAGCCGTTCCGACTCCAATAATCCCGCTTGTCGGATTTGGCGGCACCCACTACGCCGTAAGACAGACCGAGATCACCCTCACCTCCCGCGGCGCCTTCGGCCACATCGCTCCCACGCGCCTCGTCCCCGACCTCGACCGCGCCCTCATCGACCGCATGATCGAGCAGACCGGGGCCGTCGCCGCCTACCTTGACCGCAAAGCCCTCTCGAAAAAGGAGGCCGCCACCCTCGAAGCGCACCTCTCGGCTCTTGGCCTTCCCATCCTCTCTGAAGGAGAGATCGCAGAAATCGGCGCCATCTCATGGGAGACCTACACCGCCCTCAGAACCGCCGCCGCCGATCTCGTCCCAGGCGGCCGGCTCCATCCCGGCGGACTCTCCGGCGATGGAGACCTCATCGAGGTCCAGGTTCCTCACGCACTCCTCAAAGAAGCCGAACGCTCAGACCCGCACACCTTCAGGGAAAAACTCGCCCATCTCCAGGCCGCCCACATTGCCACCGAGACCGGCGCCACCTCCCCGACCTTCATCACATTCAAGAATCAAAGCGAAGAAATAATACATGATGTCATATCCCTGTGTATTGAAATCATAGGTGTACGGTGGAGCACTGCCGCCGACGGGGACGACCTTGTGATCACCAGAACACGTTTTGATCCACACAAGGCCCGGGCGCTCGGGGTTCCAAAAGGCCCCCTCTTTGGGAAACTATCCCGCGGCCGTACCGTCGAAGTCGGGGACGCGACGGTCACCCCGTCCATGGTCCAGTCACGCAGTGTAACCCGCATCCACATCCCGGGGTTGGAGAGGTATATCAATGAAGTCCATTGTTGAAGAGGCATTGTCACGGGCACAAGACGAATACGAAACGCCCGTCCAGCCTGACGCCGAACTAGAGTCGCTCTTGAAAGAACTCAAGACCGAAGTCGTCGTCGTCGGCTGCGGCGGCGGGGGCTCGAACACGATGAGCAGGATCGCCGACGAAGGCATCACCGGCGCCGAACTGGTGGCGGTCAACACCGACGCCCAGCACCTGATCAGAACGAAGTCGGACCGGCGGATCCTCATCGGGAGACAGCGGACCCGCGGGCTTGGCGCCGGGTCGATCCCCCAGATCGGCGAAGAAGCCGCTCTCGAGAACGAAGAACAGATCAAGGCCGCCCTTTCCGGGGCCGACATGGTCTTCATCACGGCAGGACTCGGCGGCGGGACTGGGACCGGTTCGGCCCCGGTGGTCGCCAAAGCCGCCCGCGAAGAAGGCGCCCTGACCATCGCCGTCGTCACGCTCCCCTTCACCTCCGAAGGGACCATCCGTGCCGAGAACGCCGAAGCCGGACTGGAGAGGTTGCGCGACGTCGCCGACACCGTCATCGTCGTCCCCAACGACCGCCTCCTCGAAGTCGTCCCGCGGCTTCCGGTCCACGCAGCCTTCAAGGTGGCCGACGAAGTGTTGATGCGGGCGGTCAAGGGGATCACCGAACTGATCACCGTCCCCGGACTCGTGAACCTCGACTTCGCCGATGTGCGCACGGTCATGGAACGCGGCGGTGTCGCCATGATCGGCATGGGCGAGTCAGACTCTGAGGACAAGGCGGCCGACGCCGTCAAGAAGGCTCTCCGCTCCCCGCTCCTCGACGTCGACATCTCAGGTGCGACCGCTGCCCTCGTCAACGTCGTCGGCGGCCCTGACATGACCATGTCTGAGGCCGAAGGTGTGGTCCAGGAGGTCTACGACCGCATTGACCCGAGTGCGCGGATCATCTGGGGCGCGCAGATCGACCCCGAGATGGAGGGCAGTATGCGCACCATGCTTGTGGTCACCGGCGTCAACTCCCCACAGATATATGGGCGAAACGAACGCAAATCTCTCCCCAAGGTTTCCAAGGAATTTGACATCGACTTCCTGAGGTGAAAACTATATATGGCTATCAGCACTGAGTCTGTGAAGATGAGCTCCATCAACGAGGAGTTCTTTAAAAAGTATCTGCGCGTCCTCAAACTGGCGCGGACGCCGACCCGGGATGAGTTCACCAAGATCGCCATCGTTGCGGCGATAGGGGTGCTGATCATCGGGCTCTTAGGGTTCATTATCTATGTGATCATGACCGCGCCGATGCACTGATACGCATGACAGAAGAACCTGAGATCAAAATCTTTGCCATCAAGACGACGGCAAAACAGGAGCGTGCGGTAGTGGACTCGATCTACCGTGCAGTGCTGCACGATCCTTCATTTAAAGTGCTCTCTGTGATCTCGCCAGACGAACTGAAAGGGTATGTCCTCGTCGAGGCAGCCGAGCCCTTTGCGCGGATCGCCGAACTGATCGAGAGCGTGCCGAGCGCCAGGACCGTGGTGCCCGGCGAGACGAAAATTGATGAAATAGCACATTATCTCGAGCCAAAACCAGTGGTGGCCGGGATCGACGAGGGTACCATCGTCGAGTTGATCGCGGGGCCATTCAAGGGCGAGAAGGCCGTGGTCAAACGGGTCGATTCAAACAAAGAAGAGATCACTGTTGAACTCTACGAGTCGATGGTCCCGATCCCGATCACCGTGCGCGGCGACAATGTCAGGGTGATCGACCGGGGCGAATCCTGATCTTCCACCCCCTCTTCTGACGTGTGACTTTTCTCACGCGAATGTGATAGTTTTAATAGTCGGCCCGGGAAACCTTAGTCAACCCAAGCAAAGTACCCTAACGGGGAACGCATGGTGATAGATCTATGGCAGAAACGGTCGAGGTATTGGTACCCGGAGGCAGAGCGACTGCAGGTCCACCTATTGGTCCTGCCCTGGGTCCCCTCGGTATCAACGTAAAAGCGGTTATTGACGAGATCAATAAGAAGACCGCAGAATTCAATGGCATGCAGGTGCCGGTGAAGGTCGAAGTCGACGACAAGAAGAACTTCACCATCTCTGTCGGTGTCCCACCGACGGCGGCCCTGGTCAAGAAGGAAGTTGGTATCGAGAAGGGGTCCGGTGAGCCTGCCACTCAGTTTGTGGGTGATCTGCCGCTTGAGGCCGCTGTCAGGATTGCGCGCATGAAGTTCGACGACATGCTTTCCTACCGTCTCAAGATGGCAGTGAAAGAAGTTGTCGGGACCTGTGTCTCTGTTGGAGTGACGGTCGAAGGCCGTGCACCCAAGGAGATGCTGGCCGCAATTGATGCGGGCGAGTTTGACAGTGTCCTTGAGGCATAATCGGTATTCATCCATAGGAGATCGAACAAGGTCGCAAACTATGGAGGTCCTCAATGGTTGAGAAACAACAGATATTGGAAGCCGTGAAAACGGCTCTGGAGACTGCACCTGAGCGGAAGTTTCAGGAAAGCGTCGATATTACTATTAATCTTAGGAATATCGACATGTCGCAGCCCAAAAACCGTATCGACGAGACTATTGCTCTCCCGAACGGTCTGGGCGCCCCGAATAAGGTTGCAGTCCTCGGAAAGGGCGAGATCACGACCCAGGCCAAAGAGGCCGGCGTCGATATGATCATCAGTCCTGAAGAGATCGAGCGGCTCGGCGGTGAACCCCGTGAGGCGCGGAAGGTCGCAAACGAGTATCGGTTCTTCCTTGCAGAGACGAGCGTGATGGGCCAGGTCGGTCGTTGGCTGGGTCCAAGGCTCGGTCCGCGTGGGAAGATGCCGATGCCGATCCCGACCGGGACAGATGTCCGCCCGATCATCGAGCGGCTCAGAGTCTCGGTGCGGGTAAGGTCGAAGGACAAGAAGGTCTTCCACGCTCCGGTGGGCAGCACGCAGCAGTCCCCTGAGGAGATCGCAGACAACATCGATCTGGTGCTCAAGAAGGTCGAATCTGATCTCGAGCAGGGGCTGCATAACATCCGCTCGGTCTATGTCAAGACGACGATGGGCCCGGCAGTGAGGGTGATCTGAGATGAGTCTTCACACGCACCATCTGCCCGCATGGAAGCGCGAGCAGGTCGATGGGATCAAGCAGCGGTTCGCGGACTACCCGGTGGTCGGGCTGGTCAATATGCACGGGATTCCGGCAACCCAGCTCCAGGACATCAGGCAGAACCTCCGTGAGGTCGCTGAGGTCAAGATGGCCAGGAAGACTCTCACCCGGCTTGCGCTGGATGAGATCGGCGGTGACGTTGTCGAGATGGGGGAGCACATCTCAGGGCAGAGTGCGCTCATCTTCTCAAAGGAGAACCCCTTCAAGCTCTACAAACACCTGGAGCTGACGAAGACAAAGATGGCCGCAAAGCCTGGCGAGGTCGCACCTGAGGATATTGTCGTCCCGAAGGGGCCCACGAGTTTTAAGCCTGGGCCGATTGTCGGGGAACTCCAGCAGGCTGGGGTCCCGGCGATGATCGAGGCCGGCAAGGTCAAGATCAGGGAGACCAAGACGGTCGTCAAGAAGGGCGAGGTCATCGACGCAAAGATGGCAGGCGTGCTGGCGAAGCTTGAGATCAAGCCGATGGAAGTGGGCCTGATCTTGCAGGCGGCGTTCCAGGACGGGACGATCTTTGCACCTGAGAGTCTGGCGATCGATGAGTCGGCGTACCTCAACAAGGTGACGCTGGCGGCCCAGCAGGCATTCAACCTCTCGGTGAACGCTGCGATCCTGACACCGCTTACGGCTGAGACCATCGTCGGTAAGGCGGCTCAGGATGCCAGGAACCTGGCGGTCGAGGCGTGTATCTACGAGAAGGATGTCGCGGACCTCATCGTCGGCCGGGCATACCGTGAGATGCTGGCTATCGCCATGAAGGCTTCGGAAGGCGGGTTTGAGCTCGACGAGTCGATCACTCAGGCCGTTGCGGCGGCATCCGCCGCACCTGCAGCTGCAGAGCCGGCTGCTGAGGAGGCCCCCGCTGAGGAAGAGGCTGAGGAAGAGAAGAAGGAAGAAGAGGAAGAGTCCGGGATGGCCGGTCTTGGTGCCCTCTTCGGGTGAACATGAATACAATTTCAAGTTTGTAAATCGAGATAGGTGAGAATCATGGAGTACATCTACGCTGCACTGCTCCTGCACAACGCAGGCAAGGACATCAACGAGGAGAACGTCAAGGCTGTTCTCTCCGCTGCTGGTATCGACGCTGACGACGCCCGTGTGAAGGCCCTGGTGGCCGCACTCGACGGTGTGGACATTGAGGAGGCTATCTCCAAGGCTGCGGTCGCTCCGGTCGCTGCCGCGCCGGCCGCCGCTGCCGCCGCACCTGCCGAAGCTGCTCCGGCTGCTGAGGAAGAGGCTGAGGAAGAGAAGAAGGAAGAGGAAGAAGAGTCTGGCATGGCTGGGCTCGGTGCCCTCTTCGGCTAAATTTTTTTCTTTTCTGTCCGGGTTCGCCGGTCCGGCGTGAGGTCGGTGCCGTGATTGTGTGCAATTATGCACGACCGTGAGGTGTATTCATGGTGACGTCCGCCTCACCCCACTCCATTTCGTGCGAGAATTCTTTGTCTATTCTAGGGGTGGGTGTGACTCTCTTGCCTTCTAGCATCTCTTACTGAGGGTCTTCAAAAGCCACTGGCTTTATCCACGGAAGATCGGAGAGGGTGCGACCGAAAGGAGCGTGCGATGATCTTTGATCTTCGAGATGCGACGATAGTGAGGTCAAGAAAATCTGACTCTGTAGAATCCCTCTTGCTCTCTCTCTCTCTCTCTCTCTCTGTCTGGGGTCTTGGCCGCCTCCCGAACTCCCCCCGCCACACGATAGGTCGTGGACGGTATCGCTCTCTTTATGGTCATCGATTCTACCTTCCCGCCCCTACTCTTCTCCCTGGGTTTGGGGGAAACGAGTGAGAAAGGGTTTGAAACCCCTGGGGATATGTGGTGAGGAAGGCGTGATGATCAGGGGTATCATTTTGCACCGGGAGGTGGCGATTAAGTGAGGTCTCCAATACCGCGAGAAATATTCATCCAGTATGCTTGAGGTGTGATCTTGCCTCATGCTGAGTTCTCCTATAGGGGTTCATCTCAAAACTCTCCGCCTTTACTCTCGCAGAAGGTAGCGATGGATGATAGGTGAGATCACCGCGCCGGGGGGCTTACCACCCGCCGGATCGAACCCCCCCGGACAGAGAAATAGGTGGGGGCGGCAGGTGAGTGGTGTTCCCCCTGTGGTGTCCTGCTCTAAAGGGGGAGCAGTCACATAGTTGACGGCTCATTATTTTCGTACTTCCTACAGGGAACCAGATGAGGATATATATTAGATTATGTTTTATGGCAGATACATCTATGGGAATATAGTTCTGTATATGCTCTTTATGAGCACTGATAAACTCTATACATTCCCGGCGGTGAGGCGCTGGCTTGGAAATCCCCTGGCACTCGCGGTCCTCAGGTTCATGGCCAGGGAGGACGGGTGTGGGGACCGGTTGACCAATGCCCTCAATTACTATCTCGACCCGACTGAGAAATATTGCTGGAAATGCAATATTGCCGGTCGGACCATGGCATATATGCTGCAGCGGAGCGGCGTCCTCTTCGGCATAGACGAAGAGGATATGCACGCTGGTCTCTCTGAACCGGTGTTTCAACGGGGGCTGAAAAATGTCCTGGAGGGTATCGCACACTACGGTATTACGATGCCCCAGGTCGTCAACGCCCCGTTTCTCGTAGTCTGGGACTGCACGCACCGCTGCAACCTGCGGTGCACGCATTGTTATCAGGATGCCCAACGGGCCCTCCCCCACGAACTCGATACCGACGAGGCAAAGGCTCTCATGGACGAACTTGTCGAGGCGGGGGTGGTGATTGTGGCGTTTTCGGGCGGCGAGCCTCTGATGCGCAAAGACTTCTTCGAGGTGGCCGAGTATGCGCACCGTCAGGGATTGTATCTGGCACTTGCCACCAATGGCACGCTCGTCACCAGGGAGATGGCGAGGAGGATCCATGAGGCCGGGATCGAGTATGTCGAGATCTCGATCGACGGGAAGGATGCAGAGAGTCATGACGCGATGCGGGGTATACCAGGCGTGTTTGATTCGGCGGTGGAGGGTATCAAGAACTGTGTCGACGAGGGGATCTATACCTGTATTGCGACGACGGTCACGAGGTCGAATTATGACCAGATCCCGGCGATCTACGATCTTGCGACCGACCTTGGGGTGCGGCGGTTGATGTGCTTTAATTTCATCCCTACCGGCCGGGGGGCGGGGATGGCGGACCAGGATATCAGCCCTGAGCAGAGGCGGGACTTGATCCAGTTCTTGCTGGCAAAGGACGAGGAGCGGGAGGACGAACCAGAGGCGCTCAGCACAGCCCCTCAGATCGCACCGATTGCCATCGAAGACGACGAGTATGAGGGGATACCGCTTGGACACTTCTATAGCGGGAGGGGAGTCGAAGGGCGGACCGAATTGCTTGCCGACTTTATCGGGGGGTGCGGGGCAGGGCGGTTGTACTGCAGTATCGAGCCTGAGGGGGAGGTGCAGCCCTGTGTCTTTCTGCCGATCACGGTGGGGAATGTCAGGGATACTCCGTTTGCGGAGATCTGGCATTCGAGTGAGGTGTTCAAGAAGTTGCGTGACCGGAGTCATCTTGCCGGGTCGTGTGGAGAGTGTGAGAACGGGTATGTCTGTGGGGGGTGCCGGGCACGTGCATGGGCATATTTCAGGGATCTCGACGCGCCGGATCCTGGGTGTGTGCGTAACTTGAAGGAGTGGCGGGCGCTGAAGGCGAGCGAGGGGGGAGGTGAACAGGGAGAGGCGACACTTACCTGATCTCTGACGGCGGTGGTTATGCAGGCCGGGAGGGGTTCAGGTGAGCGGGGAGGACGAGGGGGAGTGTAGCGATGAGGAGATGTCCCTGCTCATCCTACCAAATTCAAACCTCAACATGAAGGGCATCTCGGTCCTGGCGTCGATGAGTGATGTCCACGATCTTTGGGCGTCTCATTTCGCACCCATTCAGGGAATGTCCATGGTCTCGGACGCCGGTCGTGTGGGTCACATATCGGTCTACACCCGGACCCCCCAGCCACATGATAGGTCGAGGACAGCAGGCCCCTTCGTCATGGTCATCTATTCTGCCTTCCTGGCCCTATCGTGGTCCAGGGGGTCAGGGGGTCAGGGGGTCCGAGCGGCACTCGGCCCTGGCCAAAGGGGGAGGAGACGGGTGACACACGTCTTTCCCCACACAATAGCAGAGCCGGATCTGTAGTTTTGTAGAATTCTTCTGAATGGCGATCCTTGCGGGGGGCTGGCCACTCGAAGATCTTCCTATCATCGGAATCTTCGATTCCCTCTCTTCTCAAGTTCGCTCCACTCACCCCCTCGCGTTTTTCCAGAGTCCATGTCCCATTTTTCACCCGACAAGGAGCAAGGGAGGTGCATCCCCTTCTCGTCGACAGGGGGCGGGGGCCAATCGTGCTCTTTCGGAACGTTGATGGAATCTCAGGGCAAGAGAGGTTCAGAATGAACATGCGGCAGATCAAGTTCTTCTCTTTCATCGTTCTCTCCGTTCTTCTCTGCATCTCCCCGGTGGCGGCGATTCTCCCTGACGACCCAAACCCGGTGAGCGGGATGATAACGGCCCTCTTCATGCTCGCGGTGCTGCTCACGCTTATGTGCATCTTCGCTGCGGTCTTTGGGGTAGGGGTGGCTGGGATCTTTCTCCTCCTTGAACGTCTCCCGATGCCCCGGGTGCGTGCGGCGATCCCGCCGGTCGTCCTCGTCCTCATCGCGGTGGCGGCGCTGGTGGGGACGTGGGAGCGACACTCCATGCCGTTCCTGGTTTCGTTTCTCATTCTTACCATGGCCGTGCTCGTGCCCTGGCCGGTGGTGGCGTCGAGGATCGGAGCAGGGCGGCGGCCCTGGGTGCTGGTGCTCGTCGCCGCCCTCACGACGATCCTCCTGGATAAAAATGCCTTCCACTTCTTCCCCTATGTCAGTGGCCCTGGCGGGGTCCCCTACTTTTTCCCTGGCCAGCAGGATATGTTCCTTGAGATCGGCGAACTGGTCTGTATTGCGTGCTTTGTCTGGGTGCTGATGCTCCTGCTCAGTTATCTCGAAGATGGGGAGCGGGTCTTCCTTGCGGCGCCGGCCGGCGCCCTCGCATGGATCGTCCCCTCTGGTGCCTTTGGTTATGTCTTCCCTGAGGGGGCGTTCATCGCCGGCGGGGTGGCGGCGGTGCT
>JAQVHG010000060.1 GCA_028696365.1 Methanofollis sp. | reverse complement strand
TGCCGTGAACGACGAGAGGTCGACCTCGTTGCTGGTCAGGGTGAGACGAAGATCGTCCTTGTTACCATCGACGGTACCGATGACAGTATATTCCTTCGTTTCAGGATTGGCATAGGCAATACCCTCCGCCGCATACAGATACCCACACTCAGAGGCGCCCAGCAGGTCCTCAAGACTCACCGGCTCCTCTGGACAGGAGTAGTCATTGTTGTACTTCCCGATGAGGACGTTCCCAAAGGAATCCGGAACGTTCACCTTCGGGGTCGGGACATGGAGAGCGGTGTAGACGTTCAACTTTGCCGCTCCGTTGATCTCAACCGGGTCTTTGAGGAACGGTTCAAGTTTGACCGTCACCCCGCGCACCGTGGCTTCGTCCTTGTTATAAGAACGGGTGAGGGACCGCACTTCCGGCGCGGTGAGCGTCTTGATGTCATCACACTCTGTCGACAACAACTCGACCTGAGAGACAGACGGGTTTGCAAGGTCAAGGACTTCAATGGAGGAGACAGTCATCCCCTTCTCACTATAGTCCTTGCCAAGATCCACCGTCACGCCGCTCTCAGCGGCCGAGGCTGATGCCGGCACGAGCATGAAACAGAGAAGTCCGATGATGATAAAAGGACTCCAGTGTTTCAAAAATCGTACAGAATTCATCATGGCAAATGGATATATCTTAGGTATAGATATGTTTTATTGTTCATGCCCGAAATTAAATGAAAAAAATATCGGAAATACAGTGATAGTATGATGAAAGAGATCGTGCAAATCGTGTGTATAAGCTGTCTCCTCTGCACCCTCATCTCGGGTGCAGGTGCAGTCAGCGTGACCGCCTCGCCAGACACCATTCAGGAGGGAGGGACGGTCACCATCAGTCTCAGCGACATCCCCGACGGGGCATCGTTCTCCCTAAAGATCGATGCCGCCTTCGCTGTTAGTCCTGATTCAGAGTTTGCCTTCAGAGCCGAGGAATTCGTGATGCCCATCAGCCTCAAGAACTCGACTGTCTTGGCCACCACCGAGCAGACCCAGAAGATGACCTTCAGTGGGAAGACACCAGGTGGGTCGACCATTACTAGGGGTAAGCTAGCCGATGAAGACGGGCGATGCTCGATTTCCGAGGGCATAGATATCGGTGCCGGCACCTACGACCACCTCTCCCTCGGCGGCACAGCCGGCGAGAAGAGTGCAGAGGTCAGAGCAAGCATGAGCCTTGACGGCGAGAAACAGGGACCCAAAGACTCTGAGATCACCTTCCAAGTCGCCGGGATCACCAACGGTGTCGTCACCATCATTGCCCTGGTGAACGGGCACGAGGAACTCTCAAAAGAGATCACCATCGGGAAGGGTATCGTCCAGACCCCGACCACCCCCAGGCCCAGCAACCCGAGCGGACCGAGCAGGCCAAGCAACTCTGGTTCAAGGACGACACCCGCCCCACTCCCTGAAGAGCACTCGACCGACGGCGTCGTCCATGTCATCGGCGAGGACGCACAGAGTTTCTCAGTCCTCACCACCAGGGCCCCTCCAATCTCAGAGGAGTGGCAGGCTGTCACCGGCACCTATCTCTTGAGCCCCAAGGAGAAGACCTTCTCCCCTGCAGCCACGCTTAGTTTTAAGATCCCAAAGCACATTGCAGCCGACCTAGATGCATATACACTCTTCCTGGCAAGATATGTCGACGAAGAGTGGACAGCACTCCCGTCCAGCATCGACGGCGACGAGATCTCGACCCAGATCAGGAATGCTGGAACCTACGCCCTGATGACCTTCGCCCAGGCCGAGGTGCCGTCTGCCACCGTCACCACCACGGCCCAGGGCCAGGCCGACACCACTGAAATACCCTCAACTCAGTCGCCGGCCACCGCAACTCCCACCCAGTCCCCAGCCGGGATCCTCACGGTGATCGGGGCGGTCGTCGGGATCCTCTATATATCAGGAGCGCGCAAGAGGCTGTGAAACCTGGTGACATCTGTGAGTCCTGACGAAGAATATGCGAGAGCCCGTGTGGCGGTCGACCTCTGGTCGGTCCCAAAAGATATCATTTTTATCGCCCTCTGGACCCTGGCGACCGTCGCGGCGATCTACATTCCAGTCCTCCATGGGACCTTTGTCCAGGCGATCTTTGGTCTGCCCATGGTCATCTTCATCCCTGGCTATGCACTCATCGCCGCACTTTTCCCGAATAACGATGATATCGACGGCATCGAGCGGGTCGCCCTCTCATTCGGGCTTTCGATCGCAGTCACTCCTCTTATCGGACTGGGCCTCAACTACACCCCCTGGGGGATCAGGCTCGAGCCCATCCTCGCCTCACTCATCATCTTCACCTTCGTCATGCTCATAATCGCCCACTGGCGACGAGCACTTCTCCCAAAAGATCAACGCTTCGTCGTCCCATTCAAAGAGATGGTCATCGAAGTGAAGACCGAACTCTTCCCAGAAGAGCAGTCAGACCTTGATCGCGCCCTCTCAGTGATCCTGATCCTCTCAATCCTTGCGGCGATCGTGACGACCGTCTATGTCATCGTCGTCCCCAAAGAAGGCGAACATTTCACCGAGTTCTATATCCTTGGAACAGGGGGGAAGGCCGCCGATTACCCCACTTCCTTCTTCGCCGGGAGTGAACAGTCCTTGATCATCGGCGTCGGGAACCACGAATACCGAGAGGTGCCCTATACCGTGGAGGTGTTGCTCACCAACCAGACCTTCGACGAGACGACCAACACCTCTCAGATCAATAGTATGGAGCGGGTCGACCGGTTCACCATCACGGTTCCGCACAACGAGACCATCGAGCGCCCATACAACTTCACAGTCTCAAGGACCGACATGAACCGTCTCCAGTTCCTCCTCTTCAACGAGACCGTGCCGTCAGATACGGTCTGGGACCAGGACCGGATCAATGCAAGTTACCGCGATCTCCACCTCTGGGTCACGGTCAGGCCTGCGGCCGCGGCCCGATGATGAGGTGAAGTTCGTTCCCATTTTTCGAGGGGACCGCCGCCAGGATCTGGCAGGGCACCCCCATCCCTTCTGCGGCGATACAGGCGATCAGCGAACAGAAGGGACACCCCACCATGGTACAACACTTCGGGGAGATCCCTCTGACCTCCCGGCACCCGTCGGCAAGGGCAAAGCCCTTCAGATCAACGACCAGGTTGTAGCCGTCAAACGATGCCTCGGCATGCTCAGAGACTTCAAGCACGTCCCTGCAGACCTCAACGACCGCCTCACAGAGACGGTCCCGCTCCTGCGGCACCACAAATGCACACGAATCTTTCAGGTGGGTGAGAAGAGGAGTTGCAAGTGGGGCAAACACCGCACCGTCCCCCTCCTCAGTGGTGACATAGGAGTAGGTGTTCTCAGGGAGTATGGTCGGGACAGACGATCCCGCCGGGACCAGAGCTCTGCTCCTGCCAGAGGTGTCTGGAGGATAGAAGAAGGCATCCCTCTGCAGCCCAAGGTCGGCAAGAAGGGTAGCGATCTCTACGGTCCCCTGCACCATGAAGAGCGAAGCGACCTTCGAATCTAAAGTCTTGCCTCTGCCAAGGGAGATAAAAAAGACTCCTGATACAAAAGTCCCAAACCCTGCAAGGATCAGAACGGCGGTCGTGA
Source organism: Methanofollis sp. (assembly GCA_028696365.1). Taxonomy (GTDB): domain Archaea; phylum Halobacteriota; class Methanomicrobia; order Methanomicrobiales; family Methanofollaceae; genus Methanofollis. The sequence continues at coordinate 6,533 of JAQVHG010000060.1, read as the reverse complement.
GATCATTGCGGCCGGTCAGCGCCGCGAGTCCGAGCGCCGCAGCGGCAGCCCCGAGGAGGAGAAGACCGGCAAGAGCGGTATCATTCATCACAGACAGTTTTTTCATTCTTCTTCACCCCTTCGTGCAGACCATACCAGATTGTACCATGAGAGAGAGATGAAAATGCCACTGAACACCAGGAATATTACAAGGATCGCAAGCGGGAGAAAGACATGTCCACTCCTGAGCGCCAGAAGGAGAAAAAGCGCGGCAACTCCAGCAAAGAGCAAAAATCCCAGAATAGCCCTTGGCGACGCTAAGAGACCAAAAGAGTCCTGCACCCATCCGAGCACGAGGAACATGAGAGGGAGAGACCAGAGAGGGGAGGAGAGTCCGACTGCAACCGCTACAAACGCTCCCGCGGCAAGAATGGGGAGCCAGTGGTCTCTCTCCCAGGCGACGACACCGACGGCGATGATCAACGCACCGACCCCAACCAGCCCGGCCTGCCCTAGGATCGAAGACAGAAGTCCGACCACCACAAAGAGCGCAAACCAGACCCGCTCGTCCACTCAGATCTCCTCCACTTGATCAGCCCCACATGCCTGCAACTCATTCCCTGTCCCCACCCCGGCCGTGCCTGAGAGGATATGGACCCCGACCCAGAGCCCCTGTTGTTTAGCCTCTAGGACCACCTGAGAAAGATGACTGCCATCCCCCCGCCCTGGGGTATAGAGGTGGAGTGATGCCGCTTCTGAGAGACGGACCGCCTCAGAGATCAGTTTCCTGAACGGAAAATCAGGAGCCCGTGTCCTGAACAGACGTAAGGTCTCTGAATATCTATTCCAGAATGTCTCCGAACCACGAGATCGGTTCTCAGCCATTCTAAGCAGGAGGTGGACCATGACCGGGTCAAGATATCGGTAGAGTGGAGCGGTACGTTCGGTCGGCCTGACTGCAGTGAGGGCGCCAAAGACCTCGTCCTCAGAACTCTCTGAGGGGACCGAGGCGATCACATTCCCGCCTGAGATAAGGAGAAGAGGACAGTTTCCATATTTATTGTATGTCCCTTCAACCGCACCGGTCGCAGCAAGAGAATACCTCGACATCTCTTCTTTAGAGAGTTTCTCATCAATTCCAGGGAGATCGATGATGATCATCGAAGCCCCGCCGCTCAGTCCCTCCCGTTCCCTGACATACATCTTCCCATACTTGGCCGTGAGTTTCCAGTCCACGTAGTCAAGGGGATCACCGGGAATATATTCTCGGTAGGCACGCGTCTCCTGTCCCCTGAAAAGGAGGGAACGACTCCCTTCCATTTCACCAAGCCAATTTCCCGACGCCGGACCAGACTGTGCCTCCCCGACTGGGACGATCGTAATGGAAGGGAGACCAAGGCCCGTGTTCATGAGAGAGAGAGTGGCCGAGAAGAAAGGGTCTCTGGCTGTAAGCCTGAGACCGCCAAACGAAGTCTCGCCAGGTGCCATGCACCTCATCCTGTACCTGATCACGGCACGCCCGGGCTCAGGGAAAACAGTCTGCTGCTCCTGGTCCTGCACAGCAACCGGCGGGAGGAGGTCTTCCATATGTACGGCAATACCTGGCTGAAAGGCATATGAGATCTTCGTCTCCACGCGGGCAACAGATCCCTGCCTGACAACTTTCTTGTCCACCTCTCGCGAGAGAGCAAGGGATCCTGCAAGGCGAGTATATCTCTTGAGAAAAGAAGCGGCCCGGTATACGAGATAGATGAGTAGCGTCCCGGCGACGACATACCCCGCGAGATCGTCGAAGATGAGGGCATATCCCGCGAGTGCAAGCGCAAGCGCCCCTATACCCTCGGTAACCGGACCTGGCTTCACAGTTCAGGACACCTCTACGACACTCAGGATCTCCTTGATGACTGACTCTGTAGAGATACGCCCGATGATAGCCTCACGTTCCAGGATCAGCCGGTGCCGAAGGGCCGGATGGGCAAGGGCCTTGACATCGTCAGGGATCACATAGGTTCTGCCTTCAAGAGCGGCATTGGCCTTGGCACCACGCAGAAGAGCAAGAGAGGCCCTGGAACTCGCCCCCAACCGGACGTCTGAATGCGACCTCGTGGCCGTGACCAGGTCGGTGATGTACTGGAGGATTGGGTCTTCCACATGGACCTCCCTGACTATCTTGATCATCCCCTCGATCTCTTCAAGTGTGAGGCACGGGTCAAGGGTATCGGCATAACTCTCCCAGAGCAGTTGTCCCGCCTGGTCGCGTCTCAGAACCTCCAGTTCGTCCCCGGCGTCGAGATATGTGAGTGGAGCGCAGAACATAAACCTGTCCCGCTGGGCTTCCACCAGGGCGAAGGTCCCCTCAAACTCGTACGGGTTCTGGGTGGCCATAACAAAGAAGGGTCGAGGGAGAGGGTAGGTCACTCCATCGATCGTCGCCTGCTGCTCACTCATCGCCTCAAGGAGAGCTGATTGCGTCTTGGGGGTGAGACGATTGATCTCATCGACCAGGACAAAGTTCGAGAAGATCGGGCCTTTCTTAAGGATAAATTCCTCTTCATCGCTGGTATAGATCCGCACCCCAATTATGTCGGCCGGTTGGACGTCCACCGCACCCTGTACACGCCGGAATGAGGCGGAGAGAAGGTGTGCCATGATCTTCGAAATCGTCGTCTTTGCCGTGCCAGGCACACCTTCAATGAGGATCGCGCCCTCTGAGAGAGAGCTGATCGCGATCAGTCTGATCAGGTCCTCATTCCCGACGACATACTGGTTAACGGACTCCTTGATCTCCTGGAATTTCCCAGCGATCAGTGCCACATCGCGCTCATTCAGTTCCATTTCATCTCCTTCCTAATCCTCTTCCTGAATACATATACTGACCCGACGATGAACAGGCCCACGATCCCGATCTGAACAATGGGGTGATCTTTCACCCATAAAATCGCACCTGTGTACGGTCCACCAGTAGATATCCTGCTCCACCCCTCGTCGACCAGCACGACCGGCCGGAGAGAGAGGAGGTTTTTGAGAAACTTCTCGTTCCCTTCTCCCAGGCCCGCCATCGAATTGAGATAGATACCCGGGTCCCCCACGACGACCAGTTCACCGCCGCCAATCTCCTCAAAGACACAAAGGGAGTAGCGCCCAACACTCTCCTCACCATCGATCCTGCCATTCCTGTTCTCGTCGATCCATGAGAGAAGGGGCGTCTGGAGAAGAGGAGTCCCACCCTCAATTGCCATGGGCTGATTGAAGAGGACAAACGATACCTCATCGATGAGGGTATGGTTCCCGGTCGCATAACCCCTGACCGCCGCCGTGGTGACATAATCCCTCTCAACCGACGAGACAGTGCCGGGGAGCACAGAGACGGTGCTCTGGAAGGCCTCAAGAAGAGGTGCGATCTCCCCAGTGTCGTCGCAAAGGACGAGGGTGTTGTTGTGTGCTAGGAAATTTTTGTAGGCCCTGACCCTCTCCTGATCAGGAGGACCCTCAGGGGCGATGACCAGGAGAAGGACGTTTTCGTAGGTGATCAGTTCATCTGGATCGGTGATAGTCTGCGCCCCATGGGCCTCAAGGTGCGAGAAGAAGGTCGAGGTACCGTTCCACTGGACATTGTATCGACTGTAGTCGTCATAGGTGGTCGAGAGGTGGAAGACGGCAGCATAGAGGCAGAGTAAAAGGATCGCAACCGAGACAAGGTATCGGGCCCGCATCAAAGTCTCCTCCGTCGAGACATACCCCTCGCCAGAGATGATCGTGGGGTCACCGGCAGAACGCTTTCATCGGTGGGATCCCATGACATGAACCTAGCAGAGAGAGCGGGCCTCATCAACCTGAAGAATACGGTCAGACGATAAATATATCTTCCCTCTTCATGGTCTCGACAAAGCCCTCGCAGTCGTCGCGGTCGGCGGCGACCATCTCAGCGAAGAGAGAAGGAGGAAGGAGGGAGCCAAATTTCCATTCCTCTGGATCTGGGAGCGGAAGAGACGAGGCGACGTCGTCCGCGCTCAGATCCTTGATCATGGCAAATATGTCTGCTACCTCGCCGGTGGGATCTGGACCGGTCATCCCCTTGACAGAGAGCCAGAGGTCGGTGGCCGTGACCTTCGGGCCGTCAGGGAGAAGAGCGGTGAGAAGAGCGCCAAGGACACGGTTCATCCTGCCACCGTGATACGAGAGGATAAAGACTTCTTCGGATCTTTCCAGGACAAGAAAGCCTTGCGACGGGACATTTACACCGATCTCTCCTGAAAGCCCACTGACCGCTGCCTGTTCAGCCCTGCCGAGCGGGAGGAGAGAGTGACCTCTAGCAAGGAGGCGCCCAACTGAAGAGGCGACGACCGGACTGAGGGGGGCACCAGCGCCCGACCAGAAGGGTCGGCGATCTGAGGGTTTGCGAACGCCAAAGGCCGGAACGACAGTGGCGATCCGGTAGTCTTGATCGAGGGCGACGACCTGCCACCTCCGGCCGCCAAGGGTGCAGACTGTGCCGGTGCCGCCAGCCACAAACCTGGCGTCGAGTTCTCCTACCGCTTCTCCCTCAGGGGTGAGGGCGCGGTAGGCGATCGTAGAGGTGAAGACTGAGAGGAGCGCAGCCCAGTGAGAACGTGAGAGGGTACGTTCGGCCTCGGGTCCGAGCATCAGAAGTCCCTGATCGGTGGAGAGGTGAGCGGTAGCAAGGAGATGCTCGACGAGGCTATAGGCCGCGGCCTCCATCCCCCTGAAGGATGCAAGCCCGCAAAGCCAGGCGATAAGTGAGTGCACAGGGGCCCGGCCACGGGCACGGAGGGCGAGGAAGAGTTGCTGGGCCATGACGGTGTACGGTGTCTGTGGCGGGAGAAGGGGTTCGACCTCGTGGTGGACGGCAGCCTCAACAGTAGCAACGGCGACGAGGAGGTCGAGGTCGTCGCCAAGGACAAAGGCCATCCTGGCCGGCGCACCCCGGCGGCCGGTCCGACCGAGACGCTGGAGGAAGGAGGAGACCGAAGAGGGTGGGCCGACCTGGACGACGAGGTCGAGGCCGCCGATGTCGATCCCGAGTTCAAGGGTGGAGGTGCAGATGACGCAGGCGCTCCCTGGCCCGGCAAGAGATGCTTCAGCCGCCCGGCGCAACGAGGGGGAGAGGGAGGAGTGGTGAACAGAGAGGGTCTCGACCTCTCCATCCAGGACGCCGGCAAGCCCCTCAGCCTGGCTCCTGCTCCCTACAAAGACAAGGGCACGCTGACCGGCGACGAGACGGGAGACGGCACAGGCGCGTTCTTCGCGGTCAGGAGCGACCACAAAGGAGAACTGTTTTTTTCCAGGCGGCGCGGGGACGGCGACGACCTGACGACAACGGCCAGGACCTGAGAACCAGTTAAGGACCGTCTCAGGGTTTCCTACCGTCGCCGAGAGCCCGATCCGCTGAAGGGGTCGACCAGCCACCTCGTCGAGGCGGTCGAGGAGACATCTGATCTGCACGCCCCGCAGATCACCGGCAAAGGCGTGGAGTTCGTCGACGATAACAAATTGGAGATTTTTCAGAGCAGTCCTGAGTCCGTCATCCATGAGGATCACCTCCAGAGACTCTGGAGTGGTGAGGAGGAAGTGAGGCGGGTCGCCCCCAGCCCAGGAGCGTTCACCCTTCCTGACATCGCCATGCCACCTCGCAACCGAAAGCCCTGTCGGGGTGCAGATCTCCTCCACCCGCCCGGTCTGGTCGTTGATGAGAGCCTTGAGCGGGAAGAGGCAGAGGCAGGCGACGCCAGGACGTCCTTCCTTGAGGACGGCGTCGACGGCCGGGATGAGGGCGGCTTCGGTCTTGCCCCCCGCGGTGCCGGCGACAACCAAGAGATCGGCACCACTGGCAGCGGCGCGGCACGCCTCCTCCTGGACAGGGCGGAGGTCGTCCCATCCGAGACGATGGGCGAGCACATTCCTGAGTGTGGGATGAAGGGAGGCGTAGACCGACGACATAGAAGAGTGGTGCGGTCTCCTTCCATAACAAATTATATATCTCAGGAAGAGCAGGCAGGAGCATGCCGCTCAGCACTGAGATACCAATGCCAATCGATCCAGGATCGGCGCCGCTCACCAGGCGGGAGATGCTTGCGCTCCTTCCCGAAGTGCCTGGATGGACACTGGAGAACGGGAGACTGTGGAGGAGGTTTACCTTCCAGTCTGTCGGAGAGGCGGCCGCGTTCATCACGACGGTCATCGAGATTGGAGCGAAGACCGGCGCAGACCACTATCCCGACATCGTCCTCTCACAGTACCGCCACGTCGACGTCCTGTGGTACACCTATGCGTGCGGCGGACTGACACGGACTGACTTTGTCCTGGCCGCAAAACTCAACAGCCTGGCCGCAAAGAAAGGGTTCTTCAAGTGAACGAATCCTCTGTCTATTGATTGTTCCTTCGTCGCCGGAGTTAGATGAGGGAAGATGGTGAGGGAAAGAGGAGGAGTTGAGGGCGGCTCAAGGAAGATCCGAGACTGTCCTGTCTTTTGGGATCTCCAATTCCCAGGTTTGTAGAATCTGGCACGAACCCCTGGATCAGGTATACGGGGAACA
>JAQVHG010000059.1 GCA_028696365.1 Methanofollis sp. | reverse complement strand
GCGATGCGCCTCAACCCCACTCCGCTCATCGTCCCCTGCCACCGCGTGGTGGCAAAGGACGGGCTCGGCGGGTTCTCTCCCTCTCCTGAATTGAAGCAGGCACTCCTCTCGATGGAGAGGGGAAAGCGGACATATTAAGAGCCGTGAGTGTCATAATTTATAACGATTCTTCCATGAAAGTGCTGATACTCGGAGCCGGTGCAGTCGGACTCTCCCTTGCCGCCAGGCTCTCTGACTACTGTGACGTCCATGCCGTCTGCAGGCAGCGGCATGCCGATGCGATCGCCGAGCGCGGGCTTGTGCTGACCGGCCTCTGGGGCGAGGGGACGCATCACTTCTCGGCCTCTGAGGAGGTGCCCGCCGACGAGCGCTACGATTACATCTTCATCACCTCCAAGGCGCTTGCCACCCGTGCGATCTGCGAGCAGTTCGCCGACGTGATCAAGGACACCGAGACGGTCAGTCTCCAGAACGGGATCGGGAACGAGGAGATCATCGCCGAGTACACCGCCAGGGTCATCGGCGGCACGATCATCACCGGGTTCGAGTGGCGGGGCGATGCCCGCGTCCATGTCTCGGTGGTCGGGGGCCCGATGAAACTTGGCCGGTTCCCTGACGGTCCTGACCAGAAGGTGGACGCCCTCGTCGCCCTTGTCGAGAAGGCCGGGGTTCCGGTCGAGGGGAGCGATCACATCAAGGGCGACCTCTGGGCGAAGACCCTGTACAACTCCTCGCTCAACCCTCTGGGCGCCCTGATGAATGTGCCGTACGGCAAACTCCTCCACCCGATGCCCTGGGGGATCATCGAGCATGTGGTCAGGGAGGCTTATGCCGTCATGGCGCGGGAGGGTGTCCGCGTTCCCTGGAAGACAGCCGACGACTACCTTGCCTATCTCCACGACGTCCAGGTACCGAGCACCGCCGAGCACCATGCTTCCATGCTCCAGGACATCATGCATGGGCACCTGACCGAGATCGACTTCATGAACGGAGAGATCGCGGCCAGGGCACGAAAATATGAACTTGATGCCCCCTACAATGACTGCATCACCAGGTTGATGCACTTCCGTGAGTCGCTCCTGGAGCAGTGAGGAATGAGGACCGGGATCGTGCTGGTGGGCGGCGAGGCGCGTCGGGCCGGCGGGGTGGAGAAATATTTCTTCAAGGTCTGCGGGCAGACGTTCATCGACCGCCTCCTTGGGACGCTCAGAGAGGTCGTCGACGAGATCGTCATCGTCGCCAGGAATAAGGAGCAGTGCACGCGCTTTGCCCAGTACCAGGATGTCCTGTGCATCGAGGATCTGCGAAAAGGGATGGGCCCCATCGGTGGGGTCCATGCTGGGGCCCTTGCCGCCCACGGGGACGAACTCTTTGTCGTCGCCTGTGATATGCCCTGCATCAACGGGAAGGTGATCGAGGGGCTCTTCAGGATGATGGAGGGCTACGATGCCGCGATTCCCTGTTGGAACAGGGAGATGCTCGAACCTCTCCATGCGGTCTACCGCCGTTCCGCGCTTCTCGAGTACCTCCGCGAGCATGAGTCCCGCTCGCTGCGGGCGATGATCGAGGCTCTCCACCCCCGCTATGTCCCTGTCGAGTCGTTCAGGCCGGTCGACCCCGACCTCCTCACCTTCATCAATATCAACCATATCAGCGACCTCGAAGAGTTCAAAGCCGAGATTGAGCACCGGTTGTGAGAAGGGGAGCGATGAGGTGGATCGGGGGAGCATGATCCCCTGTCTTTGACTTTTTTTGGCTCTGTTGAATTCGGCATGAGGCGAGATCGCACCTCAAGCATACGTGATGAAAATTTTTCGTCGCTTGATCTCTCATTTTAAATCCAGAGAATCGGAGGGGATCGTGTTCCATCGCCGCCCCTGCCTATCCTCGGTCCGTGGGGGTCTGGGGGGTGAAACCCCCGGCTCGAGATTCCATGAAAGATTCTACGATTGAGGGAGGCCGATCAGATGACGTGCCTTCCCAAATCCCGTGCCGGTGGCTCTGCCCCCGGACCCCTGGGATGAAGATAGGGCGGGGAAGGCTGAACAAAAGATCCTGAATGCCGGGATACCGCCCCCCGTCTATCTTCATGACCAGGACGGGGGATCTCCCCTCGATACGAGAGATCACTCTGGCATTCCTCGTTTTTTTGCTGGGGCATTCGTTTTGGTCGACGTGCCTTCCCGCAAGCTCATGCCGGGGGCGAGTGCCACTCGGACCCCTGGGATGGCGATAGGGCCTGGAAGGCATCATCAATGACTATGAAATAGAGATTGCCGTCCTGCCTCTATCCCCACAATACGAGGGTTCGGGTTCCCCGAACCCTCGCCGCCGGCGATTGTCCAGACAGTCCCCCGCATGAAGACAACCGCTCCGCTCCACCATCCTTCTCCACCCCACCGCGCTCAGATAAAAAAAAAAGAAAGAAAGTGTTCGTTCACTCTTCAGTTTTCTTCGCCCACGGGAAGACGACCTTCTGGCCGGTGGCGTCCCGTGCATAGCGCCCGAACTCAGACTCCAGGAGGTCGGCGCCGGTGAAGACCGGGCCGTCCCGGCAGACCCGCAGGCCGTGGGGGTCGGTGGCGCACGAACCGCAGACCCCGATCCCGCACTTCATGTAGCGGTGGAGAGAGAACTGGCCGCGGTCGGCGACGCCGGCGGCATGGAGGCGTTCGAGCACCTTGAGCATCATGATCTCCGGGCCGCAGACGCAGATGTGGTCGTAGTCCTCAAGGTCGACCTCGTTCATCAGGTCGGTGACCACCCCGTGGTGACCGGCCGTGCCGTCGTCGGTGGCGATCTTCAGGTTGGACGAGGCGTTGATCACCGGGGCGAAGAGGAGTTCGTCGGCGGTCCGTGCCCCAAGGAGGAAGGTGCTCACCTTCCCCTCCACCGCGAGGTGGAGGAGGGGGGCGGCCCCGACTCCGCCGCCGATGGCCAGGGTCTTGCCGCTCACCGAGAACCCGTTCCCGAGCGGGCCGCGGATCCCAAGGGCGTCGCCGGGCTTGAGCCCAAACATCGCTGTCGTGGCGTCGCCGACCTGCTGGACCGTGATCGAGGTCGCCGAGGAGAGGGCCATCGGCACCTCGTCGACGCCGGGCACCCAGACCATCACGAACTGGCCTGGGGTAGAGGGGACGGCGGGCTCGAAGTAAAAGGTCCGCACCGACGGCGTCTCCTCGACGACCGCCTTGACCGTCACCCGCACCGGGAGCATCGGGAGGTCAGGCATGGTGCGCCACCCCCACGATCTCCTCGGCCGCCACGCCGTCGCCTGAGTACAGCTCCCGTGCGATCTGCTCGAAGACCCGCACATCGTCGACGACCGCGCTCCCGACCTCGACGGCCTGGGCGCCGGCCATCATCATCTCGACGACGTCGTCTGCCGTCGACACCCCGCCGCACCCGACGATCGGGACCGAGCATGCTTCGTAGAGGTCCCAGACACACTTCACCGCGATGGGAAAGATCGCCTTGCCGGAAAGCCCGCCGCTCCGGTAACCCAGGACAGGCCGGCGGAGTTCGGTGGAGATCCGCATCGCACGCACCGTGTTGACCGCCACGATCGCGCTCGCCCCGCCCTTCTCGGCGGCCAGGCCGATGGTGGTGATGTCGGTGACATTCGGGGTGAGTTTCACCCAGACAGGCAGGCCATAGGAGGCCACCGCCCGCGTGCACTCGAGCACCATCTCAGGGTCAGTCCCGATCGCCGCCCCATAGCCGGCGGCATGCGGGCAACTCACGTTCAGTTCAAAACCGCGGGCCGTTTCGGCAAACCATCCGGCGACCTCCTTGAAGTCGTCCGGGTCCTTGCCATAGATGCTCACGACCACAGGATCGTTTTTGAGGGGTTCGATCTCACCCACAAACTCCTTCGAAGGGTTTGGCAGCCCCATCGCGTTGAGCAGCCCGCCCTCGGTCCTGACCAGGCAGGGACCATGGTGGCCGGGATTGGGCTCAGGCCCGATGGACTTGGTGACCACGCCGCCCGCCCCGAGCCTGAGCATCCGCTTGAGGGACGCACCGGTCGTCCCGAGCACTCCGGCCGCGAGGAGGAGATGGTTGTGAAGAGCGACCCCGCCGACCGTTATTCCGCCAGGTTGGAGGGTAAGCATCCAGAAGAGATTGTGGTTATTTATTATTAGCATACCCATAGAAGAGATCATATGAGCAGCCTCGCAGTGATCGGAACCGGCCGGGTCGGGGGTGAAGTCGCATTTCTCGCCGCAGCATTGGGGCTTGCGGACGAACTCATACTCTGCGACGCCGTCAAGCCCCTTGAACGCGCGCAGGTCCTTGATATCAGTCATGCCGCCTATGATGTAACCATCGAGACCGATCCCGCCCGCCTGAGGGACGCAGACGTCTGCATCTTCACCGCGGGCCGGCCCCGGACCCCTGACGTGAAGACCAGGGCCGACCTCCTCACCGTCAACCTCCCTGTCCTCGACGACTGCTGCCGGGCGTTGAAAGGGTTTGGCGGGGTCCTGATCACGGTCACCAACCCCATGGATGTGAACAACTACCTCTTCTCCGGCTGTCTTGACCTGGAACCCTCCAGGTGCGTAGGGTTCGGCGGCCAGCTCGACAGCGCCAGGTTCGCCCTCAGGCTTGAAAAAGAGGGGATCGCAGACGGCCCGGCAACGGTCCTCGGCGAGCACGGGGAACACCAGGTCCCGATCTTCTCAAGGTTCGGGACTGCGGTGCCAGACGAGAAGCGGGAGTCGGTCCTTGCCGCCCTCCGCGGGGCGAGCATGGAGGTGATCAAGGGCAAGGGCGGCACGGCCTTCGGTCCTGCGGCCCATATCACGAGGCTTGCCGATGCGGTCCTTTCCGACCGGCGGGACGAGGTCGTCCCGTGCTCGTGCATCGTCGACGGCGAATACGGTCTCTCCGGCCTCTCCATCGGCCTTCCGGCCAGGGTAGGGCGCGATGGGATCGAGGAGATCGTCGAGTGGGACCTCGACGAATGGGAGACGGCAAAACTGAACGAGGCTGCCGGATTTATCAAGAAACTCTGCAGGGACGCGTAATGACAGAGAAACAGGCGACGCTCTTCGGCCCTGAGGCCGGTGGGGCGGGGGGGATGATCAGGTGTGCGATCAACCAGGTGGAATACAATCTCTCGGGCGTGGGTCCGGTCATCCATGTCTTCGGGCGGGAACCTGACGGCGGGGCGGTCCATATCCAGGTGACCGGGTTCAAGCCGTACTTCTATGCCCCGGTCGAGGAGGTGGCCGGGAAGTCCCGTCTCCCCGAGGAGGTGACCGGCCAGGACGACGAGGTGTATCGCTCCATCAAAGGCGAGGCCCTGACCAGGCTCTACACCCGCAAACCGACCGACGTGCGGAATGTCCGTGACCGTTTTTCCCGCCACTATGAGGCCGACATCCCGTTTGCGACGAGGTACCTCATCGACGTCGGGCTGACCGGCGGGCTCGAAGTCCCGGCCGAGGTCGTCGAGTACACCGAGGTGGCCCCGGCCGAGGTCGATGCCCCGGCACGTCTCTGTTTCATCGATATCGAGTGCGAGGACGAGCGCGGCTTTCCCGAGACCGAGCGGGACGCGATCATCTGCATTACCTGCTGGGACTCCTTTGAACAGGACTACGCCACCTTCCTTTACCTCGCAGACGGCTCTCCCGACGCATTCTCCGAGACATGGGAGAAGACGAACGGGTGCTTCTGGAAAGGCGACGCCCGCCACACTCTCTACCCATACGAGACCGAAGAAGGGATGCTCCAGGCCTTTGTCGCCTATATCAGGGAGCGCGACCCCGACATCCTCTCGGGCTGGAACTTCACCGACTTCGACCTCCCCTACATCGTCCACCGGATGACCGCCCTTGGGCTCAGACCGACCGACCTCTCCAGGCTTCCGGGTGCGACCGAGCGGACAGCCGTGCGGGGAAGGACGGTCTTTGACCTCCTCACCGCCTACCGCAAGCTCCAGCCCAGCCAGAAGGAGTCGTACCGCCTCGACGCCGTCGCCGCCGACGAGGTCGGGGAGCGGAAGGTCCGCTACACCGGGACGATCAGCGACCTCTGGCGGGACGATCCCGAGCGGCTCGTCGAGTACAACTGCACCGACGTCGAACTCTGCGTCAAGATCAATGAGAAGAACGACATCGTCGATTTCTACCGGATGATCGCAAGGTACGTCGGCGTCCCCCTCGACCGGACCCTCAACTCGTCCAATGTCATCGACATCTACATCCTGCGCAAGGCCCACGACCGGTTCGTCCTCCCGTCGAAGGGGCATGTCCTGGCCGACGAGTTCGAGGGCGCCACCGTCTTTGAACCGACGCTCGGCGTGAAGGAGAATGTGGTGGTCCTCGACCTCAAGTCCCTGTATCCGATGGCGATGATGACCATCAACGCCTCCCCCGAGACGAAGGACCCGGCCGGTGAACTGGTCGCCCCGAATGGCGTGCGGTTCAGACGGAACCCTGATGGGCTGACCAGGACGATCATCTCAGAACTGATGGCCGAGCGTGACGCCATCAAGCGGCTCCGGAACGAGCACCCGTACGGCTCGCCTGAGTACCGCCTCCTCGACCTCCAGCAGGGGGTTGTCAAGGTGATCATGAACACCTACTATGGGGTCTCTGGCTACTCGCGCTTCAGGCTGTACGACCGGGAGATCGGGGCGGCGGTCACCTCGGTGGGGCGGGCGATTATCAAGCACACGCGCGACGTCATCACCTCGATGGGTTATGAGGTGCTGTACGGCGACACCGACTCGTGCATGGTCGAACTCCCGCAAGCCCCCCTGGAGGAGACGATCGCACGGGCCCGCGCCATCGAAGATCGTCTCAACGAGAGTTACGGGACGTTTGCGAAAGAGACTCTCAACGCCGACCAGAACTACTTCTCCATCAAGTTCGAGAAGGTCTATGCCCGCTTCTTCCAGGCAGGCAAGAAGAAGCGGTATGCCGGCCATCTCATCTGGAAGGAGGGGGTCGAAGCCGACACCGTCGACATCGTCGGGTTTGAGATGCGGCGCAGCGACTCGCCGCAGATCACCCGCAAGGTCCAGGAGGAGGTGATCGCCATGATCCTCAAGGGCGCTCCGCTCGCGGAGGTGAAGACCTATCTTGGGGAAGTGATCAAGACATACCGCAAGGGGGGGTACTCCCTGGACGAGGCCGGGATCCCTGGCGGGATCGGGAAGGCGCTCGATGACTACGAGATCAAGGACGCCCATATCAGGGGAGCGATCTACTCGAACACCCATCTCGGCACCGACTTCAAGCGGGGAAGCAAGCCCAAACGGATCTATATCAAACAGGTGACCGAGAAATATCCGCAGACCGACGTCGTCGACTTCGAGTACGCCGACCAGGTGCCCCCTGAGTTTGTCGTCGACTGGGAGACGATGCTTGAGAAGACGATCAAGCAACCGATCGCCCGGATCATCGAGCCCCTGGGATGGACCTGGACCGATGTCGACCCTTCGAGGACGACGCTCTTCGACTTTGCGTGAGGAGAGATGATGATAGAGGGTGTCGGTCTGGTCTTCATACTCTTTGTGCTCCTCAATCTCTACACCGCGTACCTCTTCTGGAGCGACAAGAAGAAGGCGATCGACGGCAAGTGGCGGACCTCTGAGGATATGCTCGTTGCATTCTCGTTCCTGGGGCCGTTTGGGGCCTGGTGGGCAATGCAGCACTACCGGCACAAGACACAGAAGATGAAGTTCAAACTGGTGCCGGTCTTTGCGCTCCTCCATATGGGGGTGGCAGTAGGAGCGTTGTGTCTGGTGCTGGGGTAGTCCAGTTGAGAGAGGTTCTATCGTATCGGGGTACTTTCCTCCCCTTTTTTGGCCTTGAGGTCATCTCAAAACTCTCTAGGGGTGAAGATCGCCTTGAACTGAAGTGCTTCCTTCCAAAAATTCTCAACGCTCTCCTCGACCGGGGGGCTTAGCCGCCCCCCAGAACCCCCGCCGATGAAGATTGGCGGAGGACTGCGGCCCGTCTTCATGGTCTTAACTCTATCTTCCCGTTCCCATCGCCATCCCGGGGGTGCGGGGGCAGCGCCCCCGGTCAAAGAGGTGGGAAGGCGACGAATGCATGGGTGCGCGATGAAAAAAGCTGGGATCTCTTCATTGTCATCCATCGCATCAATCGGTGAGGAGGAGGGACGGAGAGTTCTGGGATGACCTCTAAGAATAGGTGAGTTTTTCTACAGAGCGGATCTTCTCGAACTTGTTCTTGTTTGGATCCACCAAGAGACGAAGAGAGGGACGGGGGGTTTCCTATCCTCTTGCAGAGATACTTGCTACCTCTATATGGCCGATAGATTCATAAAAAAGGATTTTTTCACGCCACAAATACAATTGTTTTTATTTTCGCGGACAGATGGATCAATCGGTCACCTCCCATGAACCGATATCTGGACAATGCATATCAGGACCGCTTTCAGATCATTCTAGACTTTCTGAGGGGGAAACACCCACAGAAGATGTCTATATCTGCAATTGCGAGAGAACTTAAAATGAACCGTGGCTCGGTCTCTAAATATCTCGAAATCCTTCTTTCAAAGGGGTATGTGACGATGGAACCCTTTGGGAGGTCGAAGTTGTTCACCGCCTCAAAACAGATCTATTATTCCGATCTCCTAGACCGCCTCTCCTTTGCGATCGTGATCCTCGACACCAGCCTGCATGTCGTCACGGTCAATAAGAGTTTCATCACCTCGTTTGGACTCGATAAAGGAAGAAACATTGTTGGGAACTGCCTGTACGACCTGGGGATGTCTCTCTTTGACGATCAGTCCATCAGGAAAAACATCGAGAGGTTACGGCACCAGGATACCTTCATCAACGAGATGCAGTACATCGATGAGAATACCAACCAGTTATATTTCATCGAGTTCGCACCCATCTACTCTCAGGTAGGAGACGAGGGGATCATGATCACGCTCCGAGATGTGACCGAGTGGAAGAAGACGGAGATCGCCCTGAGGAACAGTGAGAAGAAGATCAGGATGATCTTTGAGACGGTCCCGAGCGGCATCGTTTTTTTTGGGGATGACGGCACCATCCTCAATGCAAACAAGGCGTCTCTTGATATTCTTGGACTCAGGAACATTCAAGAACTGAAAAATCAGTCTATCTTTGATATCTCCTGCTATCGGAAAAAATTACTCAACCTGGTCGGGGAGGGGAAGGTGGCCGAGACCGAACTGGCCTGTGACTTCGATCGGTTGCGCCGTGAAGATCTGCTCCCTACGAAGAAGATGGGGATCGCATATTTTTATGTGGTCTTTGCTCCGTTCCTGACCGAAGGAGGGGGAAACCCTCGTGAGTTCGCCATACTCTTCAGAGATATCACCTCAGAAAAATTGTCCGAGAAAGACCTCACCTTCAAAGAGATCAGGTACCGGTCGTTCTTTGAAAATGCGTGCAACGGCGTCCTGATCTATGAACCGATCGAGGAGGGCAGGGACTATCTCTTCAAAGATATCAACAAGGCGACCGAGACTATTCTTGGGGTAGAGAAAAAAGATCTGATCGGGAAGAAGCTCTTTGAAGAGTTTCCTGATCTCCCAAATCCTATGGTGCACGATGCCCTAGTGAGAGTGTTGCAGACTGAGGTGCCTGAGTTTCTCGCCCCCCTCCAATATCGGAAGGGGAAGGATTTGCCCTGGCTTTCACACTATATTTTCAAGCTTCCGTCTGGAGAAATCGCTTCATTTATGGTCGATGTCTCAAAGGATGTTAGAGAGAAAGTTGCTTCACGGATACATCCATGTGAGACGTATATGAGAGAAAATTAGGGTTCTGTAGAATCCCTCACCTCTTGTGTGAGTGAGACGTGTGTCACCCACCTTCCTCCTCTTTCGGCCGGGGGGAGTGTCGCCCGCACTTCCTGGATGAAGATAGGGGCAGGAAAGCACAATCAATGACCATGCAGATGAAAGGATATCGGTATCGCCTCTACCCGACAAAGTCTCAGGTTTCTTGATTGGAACAGCTACCTTCTATAACGGGACGCTTGCAATGCGAAAAGCGAAAGAACACATGGGAGCAGAGGAACCCCCTCTTCACCGTTGGTACCTCGTTCGTGACACCGCCTGGTGTCGATCATCGTGTTTGTGCAACCGATGGAGACGTAATCCACCTCATCCTTTTCATTCCCTGTCCGGACTGA
>JAQVHG010000058.1 GCA_028696365.1 Methanofollis sp. | reverse complement strand
CCCCGCGGCCAAGGGGCGGTAGGAAGGCGGGGGACACACCTCTCACCCACACAAGAGGGGAGGGGCTCTACAGAAGCCCTAAAAAAACCAATCCACCAAGGTTGTATGAGATTCCTGAGGACCACAACAGAGAACAGACGGCATTCCCGCTCATGTCAGGCAAAAATGAAGAGTCTGGTTGTGTGGAGATCCTCTCTATTCCAGGCAAGTGGGTGCATCAGCTCCCTCCACAGATCGCTCACACCGGGGCTCATCGAAGATCTTCCTGTCAAGAAAATGCTTCGCATTTTCTGTGCACGAAAAAATATTATTTATATTTTGACCCTGTAGAAATCCCCTGAATAGATAATCTCTGTGGGGAGATGACCACTCAAAGACCTGCGGGTCGTCTCAGATTCGCTCGCGCTCACACCCCGCCACACGATAAAGCCGGGAACAGCACCTCACTCATCAATAATTCATTGATCAGTTGTACCTTCCCAACCCCATCACCATCCTGGGGATCGGTGGAAACGAGTGATAACGAGTTCTAGAAGATCTTTAATCTTCGACGCGTGAGCGATAGCGAACATGAGCATATCTATAAATTTCGAGAGAAAACTCGGTGGGAAAGTGCGGGAACGCGAATATTCCTTCACTGAGAATCTTCGATTCCTTGTGCTCTCGACCTCGTCCTTGTTCATTCCTGTAAGAGAAAGAATGGACCAGGAATGCTGTGACA
Source organism: Methanofollis sp. (assembly GCA_028696365.1). Taxonomy (GTDB): domain Archaea; phylum Halobacteriota; class Methanomicrobia; order Methanomicrobiales; family Methanofollaceae; genus Methanofollis. The sequence continues at coordinate 9,512 of JAQVHG010000058.1, read as the reverse complement.
ACAGCCCTACGAGAATACCATCCACCCTCTATCTTTGTCAGGATTCTGTGGCTACGACCAAAGGGAGCTTAAGAAGACAAAAGTCTTCGATTGGTCCCTGAGGAATTCTGTTGAGCGCTTGGTCCCCTCGTAGAAGCGATTACAAGGACAGTAAGATCTTTCATCAAGATCTTTGATTAGCCATCCACACTCAGCCGTGCAGATCATCGACTGACTGCCCGCGCCTCCTTGTCGAGCGCCTTCAAGTCAATCGGGATCGGGTGCTCTTCAGGACCCCTGCCATGAACGCAAGGTTGTGGACCATATAACACACCGTCCGGTTGGCGTACAGATGACGGTCACCTCCCGCCTCGATATAACTCGGCCCAGGCCCGGCATCTCCCACCCCATAACAATCGGCATTCGGTGGGACTGTGCACCCCAGATGCGTGAGATTGAAGAGTGTGTAGGCCGACACCGTATGGGCGCCGTCCTCGTTGCCAGTGACGATCACCCTCTGCATATGTCCCGTCCAGACGCTCAATGACCTGCTGGGCCACCGACGACCGTACCCCAAACCAGATCGGCGACCCGATCACCAGGATCGCAGTCCTTGATCTTCTGGAGGACCAGGGGCCACTCGTCCCCCTCCCCCTCGTCCGAAGACGTCCCGAACCTGACCATATAATCGGTGACACGCACCACCTCACTCTCCACCCCTAAGTCGAGGAAAAGCGTTACCGCCTTCCGGATCAACGCCCCAGTATTCGAGACCTCAGGCGAATACTTTAGAGTACAATTAAGAAAGAGCGCCTTCACTACCATGCAAGGACAGGAGCTGTCGCTCTATATAGACGATCTGTCCTGCCAGAAAAAAAGAGGGTTAGAAGTCCTCGTCGTCCTGCACGAGCTGCACATCGCTGATGCTGTGCTGCCGTTCCGCGAGTCTCTTTGCCTTGAAAATGTTCTTGCCTTCCTTCCCGATGGCAAGACCGCGTTCTTCGGGCTTTACGTCGACGTACGCAACTGTCTCACCCTCCTCGTCCTCCTCGAAGGTGACCGAGAGAACCTGAGCCGGCATAAAGCAGTTCTTGATAAACTGCTCAGGTTCGTCCGAGTACTCGACGACCTCGATCCTCTTGCCGAAGATCTCGGAAGCCTTCTTGATCGTCGAACCCCGCTTCCCGATTGCAAGCCCCATATCGCCAGGATTGATGACAAAGATGATACGATCGTTCCGCTCGTCGATGATGCAGTCGCGGCTCCCAGCGCCGGTCATATTCTCGAACTGAGAGATCAACTGCATGCAATCTTCAGTGATCTTAATTTCCGCCATTTAGGCCCTCTTGATACTGAGGATGTCGGACTCGCCTCCGTCTACGATTGCGAGTGCGCTGACAACATGTGACCTTCCGCATGCCTTCCCGAGCTGGACACCTGAATCATTGTAGACATATGTCTCGACGTCCTCGCGGGCCAGCATGGCCTCTTTGAACTCTGCAGGGCAGTTCTTCGCGATGACTACGAGTTTGGCCTTCCCAGCCTTGACACACTCTTCAGTCGAGTTCTGTCCAAGGAAGACCTCTCCGGTTTTTATGGCTCTTCTTAAAGACTCGTTAAAGTCCATTTTTAATTCTCCTGGTGTAAGGGTTTTGCAATCAACTTGACATCTCCAGTCCCGAGCTGGATCGGCTGGCCGACGATGACATTCTCAGTCACGCCATTGAGAATATCAGTCTCATGCGCGACTGCGGCATCGAGGAGGTGGTTAACTGTCACCTCGAAGGCTGCACGCGAGAGGACACTCTCCTTCTCGCCTGCGATCCCGTGTCTCCCGATCTGCTTGACCTCACCGTCCATACACATCATATCTGCGATGAGCATGATGTGACGGACATCGACCGAGATACCCTGTTCTCCGAGGGTGCTTTTCATCTCGTCGATGATCGCGTTACGTGCCGCTTCGATCCCGAGGATCTGAGAGATCTCGTTGATATTGTTTGTGCGGGTACGGGTGGTGTCGACACCTACGACCTCGAACACATCTTTTAGGTTGGAGCCTTCAGTATAAAGTATATACTCTCCCTTCTCTTTCCTGACGACGACCCGCTCGATGTCGTCAATCCCTTGCACGATCACACCCCTGACATGCTCGGCAAGCTGGAAGAGATTCTGGTAACTCTCTTTCTTGGGATAAAAGGTGATCTTCGCTTCGGCGACGTCCGCCTCAGCCTCAAAGTCACGGTAATGCCTACGTTCCTTGATCTTCTGCGGGGCCCGCTCCAGGATCTCTTCCACCGTGATCTTGCGCTTCTCGCAGACCGCGGGGTTCAGTCGCATCTCCACCTTCATGTTTGCCATGTCGGTGACGATATCGCCGAACTCGTGGAGCGGCGCCGCCTCGATCTGCCAGGAGACCTCTCGTGCCTTATCACGGTCAGAGGCATATTCCTGTTCAAGGTGGATGGTCATCGTTGGGGTGGACGGTTCCTTCCTCGCGTCCATGATCTCGATAAGACGCGGGAGACCGAGGGTTACGTTGATCTCGGCCACACCCGCGTAGTGGAAGGTACGCATGGTCATCTGCGTACCTGGTTCTCCCAGGGACTGGGCTGCCACGATCCCACATGCTTCGCAAGGCTCGATCCTGGTCTGGGTGTACTCTTCCTCGATCCCATCCATGATCGCCTCAAACTGCCCAGGAGTTAATTCCTTCTCCTCGAGATACTTGACCATCTCCTGCTTTGTACTGTCAGGGACATCAGCATCAGCGATAGCAGCATGCATCTCATCGTCCAACATCAGATCTCCTCCTTGAGCACGTTCTCGATTACGCCTTTCACATCCACCGGTTCACCATAACTGCTCTTTGTCGGGTCGGTCCCGTCCTCACCATACTGGAACTGAAGGATCCGCCCGCCAGTCGTCCTGACCGAACGGTCATACTCGACCTTGAGGTCCTGGAGGGCGTTGATCATCCGCCGCTGCAGGTACCCACTCTGTGACGTCCTAACCGCAGTATCGACCAGACCTTCACGCCCACCGATGGCGTGGAAGAAGAACTCGGTCGGATTGAGGCCTTTCTTATATGAAGACCTGACAAAACCGTGGGCCCCCGCGCCCCGGTCGCCACGCTTGAAGTGCGGCAGGGTCCGTTGGTCATACCCACGCACGATACGCTCACCACGGACTGACTGCTGTCCGACACACCCAGCCATCTGGGTCAGGTTCAAGATCGAACCACGAGCACCAGAGACCGCCATCACCACTGCACTGTTGGAAAGACCCAGGTGCCTGGATGCAATCTCACCGGTGCGGTCACGGGCCTTGCCGAGCACCTGCATGATCTGCATCTCCAGAGTCTCTTCTTCAGTCCGGCCAGGCATCGGTTCGAGTTGTCCTTCTTCATAGATCTGAATCCGCCGCCGGACATCGTCCTCGGCCTTATCGAGCATCTCGTTGATGAGGCCATATTCGGTCTTGGAAAGGTCTTCGTCGTCGATACCGAAGGAGAAACCATCGTGCATGATCCCGCGGATGGAGAGCCTGGTCACATCGTTGATGAACTGTGCTCCCCGCTTCTGGGAGTACTGGCGGATGATACGGGTGACGATCTCACCGTCGAAGGCGCCGATCGCCTTTTTGTCGATGGTGCCTGAGATGAGTTCACCGTCTTTGATCCGCACATAGGCGTCACGCTCACACGCCTCCCGCTTGCAGACCTCGCAGTGCTCGCAGGAGGAGGCCTTGAAGATCATATTGATCTTGTCAGGGAGGATCATCGAGAAGACCTGCTTATTGGTCCAGTAGGGCTTTCCGTCCACGACTTTGTCGGGCTCAGGGAGGTGTTCGATATCGGCGTACCGCAACATATAGAGGGTCTCACTCTTGTCGAACCAACGCTTCTCGTGAGTCAGGAGGAAGATCCCTGAGATGTGGTCGTGGATACCCCCAATAATCGGCCCGCCAAAACGCGGCGAGAGGATGTTCTCCTGGACATTGACCAGGATCTCCGCCTCGGCCCGCGCCTCTTCGGTCTGCAGGACATGGAGGTTCATCTCGTCGCCGTCGAAGTCGGCGTTGTACGGGGGACAGACCGCAGGGTTCAACCTGAAGGTCTTGCCGTCCATGACTTTGACGTGATGGGCCATGATCGACATCCGGTGAAGAGATGGCTGACGGTTGAAGAGGACGAGGTCGCCGTCCTGCATCTGCCGCTCGATAGTCCACCCTGGTTCGATCTGGTCGGCGACGTCATCCTTGTTCTCCTCAGAGAGACGGAGACGCCGCTGGTCAGGGCGGATCGCATAGTTGGCGCCTGGCGGGTCGGTGAGTACCGTGCGTTCAGGGCCATTCCTGATATATGACCTGACCACTTCGATATTCTGGGCAGTCACGGGGACCGGGATTGTCATCTCGTTGGCGATGGCCAGGGGTACCCCGACCTCATTTACCTCCAGATATGGGCAGGGCGAGATGACGGTACGGGCCGAGAAGTTCACACGTTTCCCAGAGAGTGAACCCCTGAACCGGCCGTCTTTTCCTTTCAGGCGCTGGGAGAGGGTCTTGAGAGGCCGTCCTGAACGGTGACGCGCCGGCGGACACCCCGCTACCTCATTGTCCATGTATGTGGTTACATGGTACTGGAGGAGTTCCCAGAGATCCTCGATAATCAACTGAGGAGCGCCAGCGTCCTGATTTTCCTTGAAACGCTGGTTGATCCTGATAATATCGACGAGTTTGTGGGTGAGGTCGTCCTCAGACCGCTGCCCGTTCTCTAAGATGATAGACGGGCGCATCGTCACCGGCGGGACTGGAAGCACTGTCAGGATCGTCCACTCTGGCCTCGCCACAGTGGGGTCGATACCAAAGAGGCGGAGATCTTCGTCAGGGATCCGCTCGAGCCTAGCACGGATGTCTGCCGCGGTCAGTTTATGCTCCTCTTTTTTCTCCTTCCCATTGTCATCGGTGACGATGAAGACCTCTGAGAAGGTCGTCGGTTTCTCGAAGTTGACCTTCAACTGCTGTTCGCCGCAGTACGGGCAGATCCGTTCTTTCTTGATATCTTTCTCGGTGACCAGTTCACCTGTGATCTCGTCTTTCTTCTCCCCGACGATCTTGGTGATCTCCTCTGGAGAAAGGAGCACCCGGCCACAGTTACGACACGTAACACGCAGGAGTTTCCTGATCAGCCGAGTATAGCCGACATGGATCACCGGCTTTGCAAGTTCGATATGGCCAAAGTGGCCTGGACATTCGCTTGCTTTCTGGCCGCAGGTCTTGCACCGCATCCCAGGGTCGATAACCCCAAGGTGGAGGTCCATCAACCCCTGTGAATAGGGATAACCGTCGTCATCATAGGTGTCAGCCCAGATGATCTTCCTGACCGACATCTGACGGATCTCCTTCGGCGAGAGCAGGCCAAACTCGATTTTTCCAACTCTCTTAGGACTTGTCATCTCTTTACCCCCCCTTATACCATGTCTTCAAGCCGCATCCTGGGTGCGATCCCCATGCTCTTCATCTCGTCGAGGAGGAGTTTGAACGCATAACTCATCTCCACTGGGTAGATGTCGGTCTCGCTGTCACAGGTGAGGCACCTGGTCACATTGCGCTTGCGGTCGACCATCGCGATCATTCCGCACTTGGCACAGACATACTGCTCCACCTTGTCGGACTCCTCGAGCAGACGTTCCTTAAGGACCATAGCAGCACCATGCCCGATCATCACGTCGCGCTCCATCTCACCGAACCTCAGACCACCCTCACGGGCACGACCTTCAGTCGGCTGCCTGGTGAGCACCTGGATCGGGCCGCGGGACCGGGCGTGCATCTTTGAGGATACCATGTGGTAGAGTTTCTGGTAGTAGATGACACCAACATAGATATCAGTGAGGAAGTGTTTGCCAGTGTAGCCGTCGTACATCACTTCACGACCGGTGTGCGAGAACCCGAACTTCTTGAGAGATGCCCGAAGGTCTTCTTCCTTCTCGCCCCGGAAAGCCGTGGCGTCGATCCGCCGTCCTTCCATGGCCCCAACCTTGCCGCCGAGCATCTCAAGCATGTGCCCGATGGTCATCCGGCTCGGGACTGCGTGGGGGTTGATGATAAGGTCCGGAGATATCCCCGACTCGGTAAAGGGCATGTCCTCCTGCGGGACGATCCAGCCGATGACACCTTTCTGCCCGTGCCTGGATGCAAACTTGTCGCCGACCTCAGGTACCCTGAGGTCACGGGTCCGCACCTTGACGAGGCGGGCCGAGTTCTCTCCCTCGGTGATGATCACAGTATCTACAATCCCATGCTCATTGCTGCGCATCGTTACCGAAGTGTCGCGCCGTTTCTCGACAGCGATCAGTTCGCCGCTCGGTTCTTCAAGGAACCGCGGCGGGGAAGTCTTCCCAATGAGGATGTCCTTCTCGCGCACGACAGTCTCAGGATTGATGATCCCATCGTCGTCGAGATTTTGGTAATATTCGGCCCCATGGGCGCCAGAGACCTCCTCATCAGGGATCTCGATCCTGTCGACCTGGCCGCCAGGATACCGCCGCTCTTCACCTTCATAGGTCCTGAAGAAGTGGGACCTACCAAGACCCCGCTCTATGGAGGCCTTGTTGAAGATGAGAGCGTCCTCAATGTTGTAACCCTCATAGGAGAGGATACCCACAACAAAGTTCTGACCTGCAGGCCTATCGTCCGATCCAATCAAGTCTGAGGTCTGCGTGTAGACCATCGGCTTCTGAGCATAGTGGAGGAAGTTAGCCCTGGTGTCAGGGCGCAGTTTCATGTTGGCGGTCGCAAATCCAAGTGCCTGCTTGACCATGCCCGCACCCATAGTGACACGTGGAGATGCATTGTGTTCTGGGAAAGGAACGTGGGCTGCCCCGATCCCGAGGATCAGTGAAGGATCGATCTCAAGATGAGTGTGCTCTGGGGTGATATCCGCCTCATTGATTGCGATTAAGAGGTTTTCTTCCTCTTCTGCATCGATATACTCGATAAAACCCTGCTTTACAAGATCCTCGAAGGTTTCATCATTATTTTTAAGGTGTGCAAGATCCTCGTTGGTGATGAGAGGTTTTCCGTCCTTGAGGATAATAAGGGGGCGGCGTGCCCGACCGCGGTCGGTGTTGATGACTACGTCACCATTGAACTCTTCAAAGGCAATGTTCACCTCAGGAGAGATCGCACCATGTCGACGCATTGCCTTGGCCTTATCAACGAGTTCTTTCGGATCCCCTACCAATCCGATGAGTGAACCGTCCAAAAATACGCGTGACTTCTTCACTGTTGTTCACCCCCAAGAGTCAACGGTTCGACGCCAAGGTTGTAAAAGATGTTCTTGACCTCCTCTGTTCTGTCATAGCCTTTTGAGATCTCTACCATCTGTGCAAAGTTTTTCACAAGACCACAGTTCGGACCTTCTGGGGTCTCGGACGGACAAATCCGCCCCCACTGTGTTGGGTGCAGGTCACGGGCCTCGAAATGGGGCTGCGACCTGGACAACGGCGAGATGACCCGGCGCAGGTGCGAGAGCACGCTCATCCGGTCGGTCCGGTCCATCAACTGCGAGACCCCAGTTCTTCCTCCGACCCAGTTCCCTGTAGCCAGAGGGTGGAGGAGGCGTTCGGTGAGTACGTCTGCCCTGACCGCGGTCGAGATCGAGAGTTCACGATGGCGCATGCTTGCCCGTTCAAGTTGGTACTTAACGTCTCTCGTAAGCCGGTTGAGGGAGATCCTGAAGAGGTCTTCCATCAAGTCACCGGCAAGTTTGAGTCGTTTGTTTGAGTAGTGGTCCTTGTCATCGACCTTACGCCGCCCGAGCACAAGGTCAAAACATGCCTCGGCCATGCGCCCAAGATAATGGGCCTTTGCAAGTCTCACACTCACGACTGCCTGTTCGTATCCTTCGTCACCTTCCTTGAGGTGTTCCGGCATCAGGTAGTTGAGGTGCGGAAGGAGGTAGGAATCGAGGACAAACTCGGCCCGCCGACGCTGATATTCCTTGGTCTGGTTGGGCGCAAGTTTCTTGCCCACATACATGATCCCGCTCTCGATCGAGTCACACTCAGATGCTTCAAGGTTCTGCATCATGTAGGTGAGGATCTCCTCGTCGGTCGAGACGGCCTCCACGACCTCCCTATCGGTCCCAAGACCGAGGGCCCGCATCAGGTCGACGAAGTTGAGATGACCTGCGACTGAGGGGAACGAAACCTCAAGGAGGTTTTTCTTGTTCTTTTCCACAACGACGAGTGCACGATAGCCGCGATACTGCGAGAAAACCTTCGCCACGTAGATCCGCTCGTTGTAGCGCTCGGTGAACTCGGTCATGATCTTGTTTGAGGCAAGATCCTCAAGGGTCATCAACACCCGTTCAGACCCGTTTACAACGAAATAACCGCCGGGATCGTAGGGGTCTTCTCCGTGAGTAACCCGCTCAGATACCGGGATGTCGGCGAGGTTACAGGCTTCTGACCCGATCATGATAGGCAACTGCCCGATCACGGTAGTAATAGGTTCGCCGCGTACATCTCCCTGAACAAGGGTCATGTCCAGTTCTAGTGGCGCTGCGTAGGTGAGGTTACGCAGACGCGCCTCGGCCGGGAAAAGAGTGCTCTGGGAACCGTCGGCCTCTCTGACCACTGGTTTCTTGACATGGATCGTCCCGAGTTCGACCCATACCGCTTCATTGTCCTTACCTCTGTTCTCAATATCAGTCTCGATAATGCGCTGTTCGTCCACCACCTTCTGCAGATTGTGTTCAAGGAAGTGATTGAACGAGTCCAACTGGTGGCGGGCAACATGATCGCCTGAGAAGTATGCCCGCGATAAAATACTTCTATCTAACAGGTTTATCCGCCCCGATTATTTTTTCGGTCTCTTGACCACATACCGATACGACTCGGCAAGTCCTGCTGTCTGACTTTTCCGAACAATTTTGATGACGTCTCCGGTTGTTGCTCCGATTGACTTCACTGCCGGATCGTCGCCATAGATCCGTGGAAGTTGGTCGAGCGTGATCTGGTAGCGGGACAGCAGTTCCGCAACCTCCCCCTCGCTCATTTTCTGGTGGTCCGGCACCATCTCGTGCTCTATAACATTAAATTTGGTGCTCAATTTTTATCCCCCGAGTGAGAAAGAGTCAAGTTCAGGTGTATCACCACATAAAAACCACAGTCTGCGCCATGGCAGCGGGCCTAGAGGGATTTGAACCCCCGACCACCTGGTTAAAAGCCAGGCGCTCTACCTAACTGAGCTATGGGCCCATTGTGCAGACAGCATTATTACAATGACTTCTGAGAATATAATCGTTTCGGACCGTTCGGTCAGGTGTCCAACCTTCTAAGTCCCTATGAGTCACACGAAGATATAACTACTCCGATCTGTTCTATCGGACGATGAATTGTATAGAAAAGCGCAGTATGAGCTGAAATGGCCCCGTTGGAACTGTCGGTACCACCATGATCTCCTGGCGCACGTCACAGCCTGGAGCGGCGAACCAGACAAGGCAGGAGACTTCATCTAGATAACCT
>JAQVHG010000057.1 GCA_028696365.1 Methanofollis sp. | reverse complement strand
GATATCGTTCCAGACTCACCTGGTACTGGTCAACCCCTTCGATCACTCCTATCAAGGCGACGATGAGCAGGATCGCGAGGAAGAGGTGGAAGCGCCCGCTCCTCACATGGTCGCGGAACTCCTTGCCCGCGATTACTCTGAGAGGGTGTCCCCGTATCATCTGATGTCCTCCCGTGCAAACTTCACCCACGCAAGCCCGAAGAAGACCGCGGGCATCACGATCAGGGCGATGATGTAGTGCGCCAGTTCCCCGATGATGGCCGCGAGGATCTCAAGCCCGCTCTGGGGGAGATCTTTGGGCCGGTCGAAGGAGTAGGGGTCGTCGCTCAGCATCGAAGCGGCATACCCTGGTTCGGTGACGGCCATCGTCATCTCCTGATAATTTTTGGAGGGCGAGAGCAGGTTGACGGTGTCGATGAACGCACGTCTCTTCTCCCAGTAGGCTCGCGACTCCTCCTCGTACTCCCTCCATGCCTCCTCGACCTCACCACTGATCTCTATGGGCATGGGTTTGACCATGACATTGAAACTTCCAGTCGGTCCTCCCACTGTCTCAGGTGGATCTGGCGGTTCTGGCGCCTCGCCGATGACCACCTTCTGGACCGTCTGGTTGGTGGCGACGGCCGGGATGAGTGTGGAAAGGACGATGAAGATGATGAGGGTGTAGATGAGTGCGTTGCTGCTGCTCTCCGCGACCGTCGACATGAAGAGGGCGATCGCGAAGTACGAAAAGATGAGGAGAAACGAGATGACGCCGAAGATGAGGATACGTACACTCTCGTCGAAGTTTGGGACCACCCCGAAGATGAGCAGGATCGCAAAGGAGACGACGAGCACAATCCCCATCGCGGCGGCGATGGCGGCGGTCCCGCCGAGGGCCTTGCCATTGATCACCTCGTCGCGGTATACCGGGTGGGAGAGGAGCATCTTGAGCGACTTGCTCTCTTTCTCGCGCGAGATCAGGTCGAAGCCCATCGCACACCCGAGGACGATCCCGACGGTGGCGATGAGGTCTGACATCCGGTTGAAGGCCGAGAGGATGGAGGGTTTCCACCAGAAGATGGCGTGCATCATCTCGTCGTCGGTCTGGGCCAGGTTTTCGTTGTAGTGGTCGATCTGTTCCTGGTAGTTCACCGCACCATCGATGAGTCCGACGACGGCGATGATGAGGAAGATCGCGAGGATGATGTGAACCCTCCTGCTCCTGATATGGTCACGGAACTCCTTGCCTGCGATGATCCCGAGGATACTGGTCCTCATCGGATGTCCTCCCGTGCGAACTTCACCCACGCGAGTCCGAAGAAGGCGGCGGGGAAGACAAAGAGGGCGATGATGCGTTGGGACAGTCCTCCGAGAAGTCCGAAGAAGGTGCTGAGTCCGTCCCTTGGTTCGGTCATGAGGTCGATCGGAGCGTTCTCGCCCTGGTGCTGCCTGGCTGCTTCAAGCCCGGGTTCGGTGACTGCAAAGGCGAGGCGTTGATAGTTCTGGTCAGGAGAGAGGAGTGTGAAGGTGTCGGTGATCGCCATGCGCCTCTCCCAGTAGGCATTGGACTCCTGCCTGTACTCCTCCATCTTCTCCTGGTATTCTTCCTGGTCGAACTCCTGACTTGAATCTCCCGAAACGGAAGACGAAACGCTGGTTATGCTGTTTGGGCCGGTAGAGAAGGAGTAACTGTACGATGATCCAGGTGGTTCAGGCGGGTCTCCGATGAGGAAGGTGATCGCCGGGCCTGAGATGACCAACATGGTGACCGCGGAGAGGGTGACGAAGAGGACGAGGGTGAGGACAAGAGCGCTCCCGCTGTCCTTTGCCGCCGTCGAAAAGAAGAGGGCGAGGATGAAGAAGGAGAAGACCATGAGAAATGAGAGTCCACCAAAGATCAGGACTCGTACCGTCTCCTCGAACGAGGGGACGACCCCGAAGATGAGCAGGACGGCAACCGCAAGGACGATCACGATCGCCATCGCAAGGGCGATTGCCCCGGCGCCGCCGAGTGCCTTGCCAGTGATCACCTCATCGCGGTAGATGGGGTGGGAGAGGAGGATCTTAAGCGATTTGCTCTCCTTCTCCGCGGTGATGAGGTCAAATCCCATCGCGATCCCGAGGACCGCCGCGACTGTCGAGAGCAGATAACCTATTCTGTTGAAAGCCTCTAGGACTGATGGTTTACCCTCATAATAATTGTATGATAAGTCCGTTTCTCCTTCGGAAGCGGCCACCAGCATCTCATTATAATTCTCCAAACTCTCCTGGTATGAGAATGCCCCGTCGATCAGTCCAGCAACAGCAATGATGAGCAAGATCGCAAAAAGAGTTCGAAATCTCTTGCTCCTGATCTGGTCGCGGAGTTCCTTGCCTGCGATGATTCTGAGGATACCAGTTCTCATCGAATGTCCTCCCGCATGAACCTCACCCATGCGAGCCCGAAGAAGGCCGCAGGGATCACGAGGAGTGCGATGATGTTCTTTGCAAGGGCTCCCATGAGACTCCCGAGGATCGCAAGTCCGCTCTCAGGAAGGTCTTCGTAGATATCTGAAGAATAACTCCCGACGTTGAGGAGTGCAATGGAGAGTCGTGGTTCAGTCACGGCTATCGCCATTTGCTGGTAGTTGTAGGAGGGAGAGAGCAGGTTGACGGCGTCGGTGAAGGTGTGTCTCTTCTCCCAGTAGGCCTCTGACTTTTCTCTATACTCTTCCCAGGCCAGATCGATCTCTGAGGTGTCTACTAGTTCTACTACTTCTCCTGTCGAAGAGGCTGTCGAGGAACTTGAGACCGCGTATGGGCCGGAAGGGCCATTGAATCGGGGTGGTTCTCCAACGACGATCTCCATGACACTCTCGTTGGTGGCGAAAGATGGGATGAGGGTCGAGAGTATGATGAATATGATGAGGGTGTAGATGAGTGCGTTGCTGCTGTTCTTTGCGACCGTGGACATGAAGAGGGCGATCGCGAAGTATGAGAAGATAAGCAGGAACGAGAGCCCACCAAAGAGCATGATCCGTATACTTTCATCGAGGTTCGGGACGATCCCGAAGATGAGGATGATCGCAAAGGAGATGGCAAGCACGGTTCCCATTGCGAGTGCGATGGCCGCAATGCCTCCGAGTGCCTTGCCGTTGATCACCTCGTCGCGGTATATCGGGTGGGAGAGGAGGATCTTGAGTGACTTACTCTCTTTCTCGCGCGAGATCAAGTCGAAGCCCATCGCACACCCGAGGACGACCCCGACTGTGGTGATGAGCATGGACATCTTGAAGAAGGCCGAAAGGATGGATGGCTTCCACCCGAAGTAACTTGGCATCATCTCGTCGTCCGAGACCTGGGCCAAGTTTTCGTTGTATTCTTCGATCTGCTGGTTGTACTGGATCGATCCGTCGATGAGACCTACGACGGCGATGATGAGAAAGATCGCGAGGAGGATGTGAAACCTCCTGCTCCTGACGTGATCACGGAACTCCTTGGCGGCGATGACCCTGAGTCCTTCGGTTCTCATGCGGCCTCCTCAGTGGTATGGTAGTATGAGAGGAACACGTCCTCGATGTCGGGGTGTTCTGCTTCGAGGCTCCTGATTGCGACCCCTGCTTCGGCAAGAGTGTCTGCGAGTTCGTCCCTGATGTCGACGGTGGCGACGATTCGTGCGCGGTGTCTGTTCTCTGCGAACTCTGCGGCGACGAGTGCCGGACTCTGGAGGTCTGGCATTGGTGTGCGTGTCTCGATGTGGATGACGACTTTTTCATCGCCACCGATGCGTGCGAGTTCGTCCCAGGTACCGTGTGCGACGAGTTTTCCGTGGGCGAGGATGCCTGCGGAGGTGCAGACCTTGCTCACCTCGGAGAGGATGTGGGATGAGACCAGGACGGTGGTGCCCTGGTCTGCCACGTGCCTGATGATGCGGCGGTAGTCTGCGACGCCCTGTGGGTCGAGGTTTGCGGTGGGTTCGTCGAGGATGATGGCCTTCGGATGGTTGATGAGTGCCTTGGCGATGCCGAGGCGCTGCCTCATCCCCTTCGAGAAGCCTCCCACTTCCTTGGTGACGCCTTCGAGCCCGACGAGGGCGAGGAGTTCTTTGATCCGCTCTTTGCGCTCCTTTCCCATGCCATAGAGTTTTGCGGAGTACTCGAGGTTCTCCTCGGCGGTGAGGGTGGGATAGAACCCGACGTCTTCTGGCATGTATCCGATCTTCTTCTTCACCTCGATCGGGTGAGTGGCGACCTCGAGGTCGTCGATGTAGCATGCGCCCGAGGTGGGCTCGATGAGCCCGGTGAGCATGAGGATGGTGGTACTCTTTCCGGCGCCGTTCGGCCCAAGGAGGCCAAAGACCTCTCCCTCGGGCACCTCAAGGCAGAGGTCGTCGACGGCGGGAACGCCGTGGTAGACCTTGCAGAGATGTTCACAACGTATCATGGTCCTTCTCTCCAATATTCTGGTTTGAGGATCAATATGAGTTCTTTTATAAAATAGGTTCTGTGACAATCCTCTACATGTCAGTGCAATCCTGTACGGGGTGATGAGAAGAAAAAATAATTTTTTAGAATTTCTCTTGAGAGATATGAGTCTGCGTGTCACCCTATCTCTGTGGGATAGAGTAGCAGAGGTGGAAAAATAATTTCAGAATATTTGGTTCTGTGGCTTTGTAGAATCCCTCACATATTGTGTGGGGGAGAACGTGTGTCCCACGCCTTCCCCCATCTCCGTGCCGGGGGCGAGTGCCGCCCGGACCCCCGGCATGAAGATAGGGTCGGGAAGGCATATTCGAAATCCATGAAGAGGGATTGTCGTCCCCCACCTATCTTGACGCGGGGGTTCGGGGGGCGGCACGCCCCCCGCAGAGATAGTTATTGCGAGGATCTCTACAAAGTCGGTTCTGTGGAAATCCTCATCTTTTCGGGGTGTGAGCGTAACTCAGCCACTTATTCACTCCTTCGATCTGGGGGCAGAGCCCCTGGCGCGTGGGGTGGGGAAGGTACCCCGATCATACATAATGACCGGCATCAATCGCAGAACGTTCACCGTCATCTCGCGCCGGGGGTTTCACCCCCGCCACCCCCCACGACGAGGATAGGGGCGGGGGCGGCAACGAAGCGGTGACTTGCTCGCTGCCCCCGCGTGAAGAGCGTGATCAGCGGCACCACAGTCAGACATTTGAGGGATGACACGACACTAGAATATTCATCTCTGTAGAATCGAGCATGAACTCCGGGTTCACGCATGCGTGATGAGGACATCCCAAATTCCGCTGGTTGTAATCCAAAATCAATGCCATCTAATTGAGGTCCAGGAAAGATCGAGAAGAGAGGTTTATCGTCCCTCATACGCTTTATTTCGCGCGAGGGACTGGAGGGGGGGCGATCAGCCTCCCCTCATTCATGCCCAAGATGGGATTCACCAGAGCAGAGGTTCAACGGCGCTGGTATTTCCTGAAGTAATACCAGACCCCGCCGGCGATCCCGACCAGCAGGAGGATCCCGAGGATGGCCGCGAAGGACTGCTCCTTCACGACGATCCTGAAGTCCTCCTCCTCTTCGCCCTGGTCTGAGATCACCTTGACGCTGACCT
The DNA here is from genome assembly GCA_028696365.1 of Methanofollis sp. Lineage (GTDB taxonomy): Archaea > Halobacteriota > Methanomicrobia > Methanomicrobiales > Methanofollaceae > Methanofollis. The sequence continues at coordinate 4,907 of JAQVHG010000057.1, read as the reverse complement.
TGTAGTCAGAGGCGACGATGTTGGAGGGCGGGGCTACCGTCACTTTCACAGTGTCGCGCTCCCCTGGCTGGAGACTCGTGATATTGGCTGGAATCACCGTGGCGCTCCACCCCTGGGGTGCCATCACTTCAAACCCGATCCCGGTGAGCGCACCTGCCGTGCCGGCATTCCTCACCTTGAGATCGAAGTTGACGGTGCCGCCCATATCGGTCTCATAACTGTAGCGGTCGGCAGAGACCCGCATCTCATAACTCCCGCGGATCTTTGCGGTCAGTTCGTCTGAATACTCGCCTGCAGAGGAGCCGATGAGGGCCTGGAACGAGTAGTCCCCGGTGCCGGTACCGTACGGAGGGATCGCCTCAAGATAGAGGTCCTTCTCCTCGCCGGCCCGTAGGAAGATCTCGGAGAGGTCGCCTGCAGCACTTGCCGACTCCTTGTAGCGTGCGTACCATCCTTCTGGGAGATCTTTTGTGGAGAGGATGTAGTTGTCGTCACCGGTACCTGCGTTCTTCAGGTTGAGTTCGAAGACTGGGTTACGCCCCACCGGCGAAGTGATGATCGGAGACTTGATGGTCATCTCGGCCGCATAAGGTGATTTTTCGAGCATCACGGTCCCGGCGTCGGTAGTGATCCCGCACTTCACCTTGACGTCTTTCTTATCGGCACCCTTGTACCCCGCCTTCTCGATGACGAGGTCGTAGACTCCCTGGGGGAGGCCGGTGCTGATCTTGCCGTCTGCGGTGGTCATCACCTTGTCGAAGGGCTCGGCATGTTTGTCTTCATAGACCTCGACGGTCGCACCCTTCACCTTCTCGCCGTCCTTGTCGGTGACGGTGAGGTCAAGGGTACCGAGTTCACCTGTATGGGTCTTGGAGATGTCCACGTGGAGCCAGATCGACCCGGTGCCGATATGGGCCTTCAGCGGATACTCCCCAACCTTGGTGTCGGCCGCAGTCTCGACCTCGAGGGTGACGGTCTTTGACCCACCTGGTGGGATGGAGACCTTGTTCACCTCAGTCTCGCCGTCGACAAAACGCATCTCCCAGTCTCTGCACCCGACAAAGGACTCAGTCCACATCTCCATCTGGTCTGAATTTCCGTTGTTGGTCACGGCGAGCGAGAAGGTCGCCGTCTCCCCGGCCTCGATCACCTGGCCGGGGAAGTCGCAGTGAATGGAAACGGTTCCGCCTGCCGCGTCGTCCAGGGCAGCCGCGGGAGCGGCGACCAGGAGGGGCAGGAGCATGAGGGCCGTGCAGAAGGCTGCAAGACCCTGTTCAATTTTTTCTTTCATCTAATATCCTCCCGCATAAATCTGATCCATGCGAGCCCGAAGAAGGCGGCAGGGATCACAAAGAGGGCGAGAATGTTCTTTGCAAGTTCTCCCATGAGGTCCCCGAGGACCGCGAGTCCGCTCTCAGGGGGTTCGTCATACGGGTCATTAAAGGAGTTACTCTGGAATGCAACGGCAAGTTGTGGGTTGGTCACTGCCATCGCCATCTCCTGGTAGTTGTGGGAGGGAGAGAGCAGGTTGACGGCGTCGGTGAAGGCGTTCCTCTTCTCCCAGTAGGCGTCAGCCTTCTCGCCGTACTCTTCCCAGGCCAGATCGACCTCAGAGGGCTCTGCCTGATCCCCGACAGGTTCTGAGACGGCGATGATGTCAACAGCAGAAAATTTGTCCATACCAGGGGGTTCTGGGTGTTCTCCGACGACGATCTCCATGACACTCTCGTTGGTGGCGAAAGATGGGATGAGGGTCGAGAGTATGATGAATATAATGAGGGTGTAGATGAGTGCGTTGCTGCTGTCTTTCGCGACCGTGGACATGAAGAGGGCGATCGCGAAGTATGAGAAGATGAGCAGGAACGAAAGCCCACCAAAGAGCAGGATCCGTATACTTTCATCGAGGTTGGGGACGATCCCGAAGATGAGAATGATCGCAAAGGAGATGGCAAGCACGATCGCCATTGCGAGTGCGATGGCCGCAATGCCTCCGAGTGCCTTGCCGTTGATCACCTCGTCGCGGTATATCGGGTGGGAGAGGAGGATCTTGAGTGACTTACTCTCTTTCTCGCGCGAGATCAAGTCGAAGCCCATCGCACACCCGAGGACGACCCCGACTGTGGTGATGAGCATGGACATCTTGAAGAAGGCCGAAAGGATGGATGGCTTCCACCCGAAGTAACTTGGCATCATCTCGTCGTCCGAGACCTGGGCCAAGTTTTCGTTGTATTCTTCGATCTGCTGGTTGTACTGGATCGATCCGTCGATGAGACCTACGACGGCGATGATGAGAAAGATCGCGAGGAGGATGTGAAACCTCCTGCTCCTGACGTGATCACGGAACTCCTTGGCGGCGATGACCCTGAGTCCTTCGGTTCTCATGCGGCCTCCTCAGTGGTATGGTAGTATGAGAGGAACACGTCCTCGATGTCGGGGTGTTCTGCTTCGAGGCTCCTGATTGCGACCCCTGCTTCGGCAAGAGTGTCTGCGAGTTCGTCCCTGATGTCGACGGTGGCGACGATTCGTGCGCGGTGTCTGTTCTCTGCGAACTCTGCGGCGACGAGTGCCGGACTCTGGAGGTCTGGCATTGGTGTGCGTGTCTCGATGTGGATGACGACTTTTTCATCGCCACCGATGCGTGCGAGTTCGTCCCAGGTACCGTGTGCGACGAGTTTTCCGTGGGCGAGGATGCCTGCGGAGGTGCAGACCTTGCTCACCTCGGAGAGGATGTGGGATGAGACCAGGACGGTGGTGCCCTGGTCTGCCACGTGCCTGATGATGCGGCGGTAGTCTGCGACGCCCTGTGGGTCGAGGTTTGCGGTGGGTTCGTCGAGGATGATGGCCTTCGGATGGTTGATGAGTGCCTTGGCGATGCCGAGGCGCTGCCTCATCCCCTTCGAGAAGCCTCCCACTTCCTTGGTGACGCCTTCGAGCCCGACGAGGGCGAGGAGTTCTTTGATCCGCTCTTTGCGCTCCTTTCCCATGCCATAGAGTTTTGCGGAGTACTCGAGGTTCTCCTCGGCGGTGAGGGTGGGATAGAACCCGACGTCTTCTGGCATGTATCCGATCTTCTTCTTCACCTCGATCGGGTGAGTGGCGACCTCGAGGTCGTCGATGTAGCATGCGCCCGAGGTGGGCTCGATGAGCCCGGTGAGCATGAGGATGGTGGTACTCTTTCCGGCGCCGTTCGGCCCAAGGAGGCCAAAGACCTCTCCCTCGGGCACCTCAAGGCAGAGGTCGTCGACGGCAGGAACGCCGTGGTAGACCTTGCAGAGATGTTCACAACGTATCATAGATAGTTCGTCCTGTTCTGTAACTCTGAGTCATCAATTGGGACTGTATTATAAAATCACTTGTGGCACAATCCTCTACACTTTGAGATCATTCTGAAACTCCCAGACCCTGCTCTCGCAGATTCGAGCGAGAGATGATGGCTGAGAGACTCCTGTTTCTTCGTCGCGCACCCATGCATCTGTCGCCTTCCCTATCCACTCGCTCCTGGGGTGGCCAGATCCCCCGGGCCCCCCGGGAGCACGATTATGCCGGGAAGGCAGAATAGATGAATATGAGATAGGTGATGCCGTCCTTGACCTCTCATGTCGCGACACATCCCCCGCAGAGATAGTTATCCAGAGGAATTACTATGAAAATGATCCTGACGATCCTCTCTTCAGGTTTGCATGAGAGTTTGAACCTATCATCTCTCGTTGAAACCAATACGCGGAGGATAGAAAATTCCTCTGATGGATATGCCGCCCCCAATCGTCGAATCTTCATCGCCATCTCGCGCCGGTGGGTTGCACCCCTGGACCCCCCCCACGGACCAAAGATAGGTGGGGGCAATGGAACAAGGTCTCCACCAGTTTTTCTGTCTTGAAAAGAGAGAGCACATGACGAAAACTTTCGGTTCTGTAGAAACCCTCGCCTATAGTGTGGGGGAGACGTGTGCCGCCCACCTTCCCTCCTCTTTGTCCGGGGGCTCTGCCCCCGGACCCCTGGGATCACGATTGCGCCGGGAAGGCAGAATAGATGACCATAACGGAGGGGTTGTCGTCCACGACCTATCGTGTCGCGGGGGTTCGAGGGGTGGCTAGCCCCCCGCCAGAGAGAGAGATCCGAAGGGTTTCTACAGAACCGTTTTCAGGATTTTGTAGAAACCACACCAATTCTTAGTAAGTGTGCACGCCCGCCTTCTTCCCCTTCGGCCGGGGGCTCTGCCCCCGGACCCCTGGGAGCACGATAGAGTCGGGAAGGCAGAATGGATGACCATAACGGAGAGGTTGTCGTCCACGACCTATCGTGTGGTGGGGTGTTCGGGGGCGGCCAGCCCCCCGCCAGAGAGAGACAGCCAGAGGATTTCTACAAAAAGAGGAACATGGGATCCTGAACCTTCGGCTCCGGACCTGCTCTCAGGACTCCTTGCCGATGATGGTCCAAATGAAGTCGGCCCTCATCGAATGTCCTCCCGTACGAAACGTATCCATGAAAGCCCGAAGAAGGCTGCGGGGAAGACAAGGATGGCGACGATGTTGCTTGCAAGGCTCCCGAGCAGAGTGAAGAGCGCGGAGAGACCGTCTTCAGAGATGATCTCTCCGTCAGCGAGGGTCGCCGCGACGAGTCCTGGTCTGACCACCGCGAAGGTGAGTTTCAGGTAATTTCGATCAGGGGATATGAGATAGAACGTATCCTCTATCGCCCGTATTTTGCCCTGGTAGGCCTTTGACTCTATTTCATACTCCTCCATCCTCTCCTCGAACTCTCCAGGCGCCATCCCTTCGTCCGACACACCTATGATACCGCTCGCGCTGTTCGGGCCGGTCATGAAGGTGTAGTCATACGTCGCTCCCGGCATTTCCGGCGGCTCGCCGATGAGGAGGGTGATCCCCGCGCTCGACGTGGCCAGATAG